>NZ_JBNFNU010000058.1:0-15994 GCF_057364445.1 Xanthobacter sp. BG11Y11_SDJG | reverse complement strand
GCGCGGGCGAAGGCCGGCCAGCCCGCGGGCGTCGGCCTGCGGTGCAGGCTCCTGTGCGGATTCCTGCGGCGCAACGGGAGCAGGCGCGGCGTCCTGGGCCTGCCGCGCCAGCACCTCCTGCGCGAAGCGCTTGAAGAAGGCGCCGGACATCTGCTTCGCCGTGGCGTCGATGAGGCGCGCGCCCAGCTGGGCGAGCTTGCCGCCCACCTGCGCCTCCACCTCGTAGCGCAGGATGGTCTCGGCGCCGTCCTCTTCCAGGCTCACCTTCGCGTCGCCCTTGGCGAAGCCGGCGACGCCGCCCTGCCCCTCGCCCGAGATGCGGTAGCTCTTCGGCGGGTCGAGGTCGAGCAGCGTCACCGCGCCGGAGAAGCGCGCGCTCACCGGCCCCACCTTCAGCACCACGGTCGCGGTCATCTCGGTGTCGGAGAGCTTGTTCAGCTCCTGGCAGCCGGGGATGCAGGCCTTGAGCACCTCGGGGTCGTTCAGCGCCCGCCACACCGCCTCCCGCGGGGCGGGAATGCGCTGCTCGCCGGTCATGTCCATGAAATTGTCTCCCGTTCGCCGCGCTGGCCTAAAGCACGCGCCGATCGGCTTGCAACGCAAGCTGATCGGATAACGCGTTCTCTATCATCAAGTTAGAGGGCGATTCACCGATCAAATGGGTTCAATTTGATCGGACCGCGCTCTAGCCGCCGAAATCCACCACGAGGCGCACCACCGAGCCGTCATGCAGCCGGTCGAAGCCCTCATTGATCTCGTCGAGCCGGATCGCGCCGCTCATCAGCTTGTCCACCGGCAGGCGGCCGGACTTGTAGAGGTCCACATAGCGCGGCAGATCGCGCACCGGGACGCAGGTGCCGATATAGCTGCCCTTCACCGTGCGCTCCTCCGCCACCAGGCTGACGATGTTCACCGGCAGCGTCGCCTCGGGCGGCGGCAGGCCGGCGGTCACCGTGGTGCCGCCGCGCTTGGTCATCTTGTAGGCGTTCTCCAGCGCCCGCGCGGAGCCGGCGAACTCGAAGGCGAAGTCCGCCCCGGCGCCGCCCGCATGCGCGCGCACCTGCTCCACCGCCGTCCGGGGCGCGGGCATCCACCGCGGCGGTGGCGCCGAGCGCCTTGGCGAGCTCCAGCTTCTCCGGCGAAAAGGTCCACCGCCACCACCTTGGTGGGCGCGGCGGCGATGGCGCCGAGCACGGCGGCGAGGCCGACGCCGCCGAGGCCGATCACCGCGACGCTCTCGCCCGGCTGCACCCGCGCGGTGTTGATGACCGCGCCGACGCCGGTGAGCACCGCGCAGCCGAACAGGGCCGCGATCGGCAGCGGGATGTCGCGGTCGATCTTCACCAGCGAGCGGCGCGAGACCACCGCATGGTCGGCGAAGGCGGAGCAGCCGAGATGGTGATGCACCTCGGAATGGTCGTGCCCGCACAAATGCAGGCGGATGGCGCCGGTGAGGAGGCGCCCCTTGCCGTTCGCCACGGCACCGGGCTCGCACAGAGCCGGCCGGCCCTCCGCGCACGGCAGGCAGTGGCCGCAGCTCGGCATGAACACCATCACCACATGGTCGCCGGGCACCAGGTCCTCGACGCCCTCGCCCACCTCTACCACGGTGCCGGCCGCCTCGTGGCCGATGGCCATGGGCATGGGACGCGGGCGCGAGCCGTTGATGACCGAGAGGTCGGAATGGCACAGGCCGGCGGCGCCGATCTTCACCAGCACCTCGCCCGGACCGGCCGGTCCAGCTCCAATTCCTCGATCTTGAGAGGCATGCTCTTGGCGTAGGGATGCTCCGCGCCCATCTGGCGCAGGACGGCGGCTTTGATCTTCATCGCGGCGAATTCCTCCGTGGATTCCGCATGCCGCCCTGTCGCGCGGATCGGCTCGGCGGCTTGACACCCTCTAACATAGTTCAATAATGCAAGTAACTCTGGAATGAAAGCGCAGATGCCGGAACTCGACGCATGAAGCCCGCCCGGTTCGACTATGTTCGCGCCGAAACCGTCGCCCATGCGGGCGAGATTTTGGCGGCGGCCGGGGGCGACGGCAAGGTGCTGGCCGGCGGCCAAAGCCTCATGCCCATGATCAATTTCCGACTGGTCAAGCCCACGGTGCTGGTGGACATCAACCACATCGCCGGGCTCGACCGGATCACGCTGGACACCGGCCGCCTCAGGCTCGGCGCGCTGGTGCGGCACCGCATGACCGGGGAGGACGCCTTGGTGAAGGCGCACGCTCCCGTGCTCCACCACGCCATGAAGCACGTGGCGCACCTCACCGTGCGCAACCGCGGCACCTTCTGCGGCAGCGTCTGCCATGCCGACCCCGCCGCCGAGATGCCGATGATGACCCTGCTGCTCGACGGCCTCATCCACGTCGCCTCGGCGCGAGGAACGCGGACGATCGCGGCGCGGGACTTCTTCGTCGGCTCCCTCGTCACCGCATTGGAGCCCGACGAGTTGGTCACCGCCATCGAGATCGACGCTTTGGCCCCCCGCGCCGGCTGGGGCTTCGAGGAATTCGCCCGCCGCCACGGCGACTACGCGCTCGCCAGCGTCGCCGTCGTGCTGGAACGCCGGGGCGGGCACGCCCGCAACGTGCGCGTCGCCACCATGGGGGTGGGCGAGATGCCGGCGCGCATGGACACGGTGGAAGCCGTCCTCGAAGGCTCGGCGATGGACGGCCGCGCGCTCGACGGCGCGTGGAGCTGCTGGCGGGCGGCGGTGGCGCCCAATTCCGACCTCAAACGCCTCGGCCGACTACCGCCGGCACCTGGTCGGCGCGCTCGCCCGCCGCGCGCTCGCCGATGCCTGGTCCCGCGCCGCGGAGGTGGCCCCGTGAGCGCGCGCCCCGAGATCACCGTCACCGTCAATGGCATCGCCTATACCCGCGCGGTCGACCCGCGGCTGCTCCTGTCCGACTTCCTGCGGCAGGAGATCGGCCTCACCGGCACGCATGTGGGCTGCGAGCACGGCGTCTGCGGCGCCTGCACCATCCTGCTCGACGGGCGCAGCGCCCGCTCCTGCCTGCTTCTGGCGGTGCAGCTCGACGGCGCCGCCATCGAGACCGTGGAGAGCCTCGGCGCCATGGAGAACCTCGGCCGCGTCCAGGATGCGTTCCGCACCCACCATGCCCTCCAGTGCGGCTTCTGCACGCCCGGCTTCCTCATGACCATCACCGACATGCTACGGCACCACCCGCTGGAGAGCGACGCCGAGATCCGCGAGGCGCTCTCCGGCAACATCTGCCGCTGCACCGGCTACGAGCACATCGTGAACGCGGTGCGCGAGCTCGCCCGCGAGCGGGGGCCGCTGAAGTGAGCGAGCCTCCCAAGAGCGCCGACGCCTCGGTCGAGCTGCGCCCCAAGCTCGTCGGCCAGCGCATCAAGCGCACCGAGGATCCGCGTCTGCTCACCGGCTCCGGGCGCTATGTGGACGACATCGCGCTGCCCGGCATGCTGCACGTCGCCGTGCGCCGCTCGGACCAGCCCCACGCGCGCATCCTCTCCATCGACGTGGGCGAGGCGTTCGCCATCCCCGGCGTCCTCGCCATCTTCGACGCGCGCGACATCGAAGGCGACATCCGCCCCGCCATCCCCACCTCGCGCATGGACGGCTATTACGCGACGCCCATCCGCCCGCTGGCGCAGGACAAGGTGCGCTATACCGGCGAGCCGGTGGTGGCCGTGGTGGCCGAGAGCCGCTACGCCGCCGAGGACGCGCTGGAGCAGATCACCATCACCTACGAGCCCCTGCCCTTCGCCATCCGGCAGGTGGATGCGGTGGAGCCCGGCGCGCCGCTGCTCCACGAGGAGGCGGGCAGCAACGTCATCATCGCCCGCCAGTTCCAGCGCGGCGACGTGGACGCGGCCATCGCCGAAGCGCCCGTCACCGTGCGCGGGCGCTTCCGCATGACGCGCAAGACCCCGGTGCCCATGGAGAACCGCTCCTATCTGGCCGAGTGGGACAAGCGGAAGCGCGCGCTCACACTCCACACCTCCTCCAACATCCCCGGCATCGTGCGCGACGTGCTCGCCGACTGCCTGGACCTGCCTGGCAACCGCCTGCGGGTGGTGGCGCCGGACGTGGGCGGCAGCTTCGGCGGCAAGGGCTCGCTGAACCACGAGGAGATGCTGGTCTGCGTGCTGGCGAAGAAGCTGGAGCGCCCGGTGAAGTTCACCGCCGACCGCATGGAGGATCTCACTGCCATGAGCCAGGCGTTCGACGAATTGATCGACGCCGAACTGGCCGTGGACGCGGAGGGCCGGCTCCTCGGCCTCAGGGCCGACGTGATCGGCGACATCGGCGCCTATTCCATCTATCCCTGGACCGGGGCGCTGGAGCCGGTGCAGGTGGTGAGCTTCCTGCCCGGCCCCTACCGCATGCAGCACTATCGCGGCCGGGTGCGGGGCGTGCTCACGCCGAAGCCGCCGACCGGTCCCTATCGCGGCGTCGGGCGGCCCTCCTCCACCTTCGCCATGGAACGCCTCATCGACATGGCCGCGCGCAGGCTCGGCCTGGACCCGATGGAGATGCGCCGGCGCAACCTGGTGACGGCGGAGGAATTTCCCTACCGCACCGGCTCCGGCATCATCTGGGACAAGTCCGCGTTCCTGGAATGCCTGGAAGGAGCCTGCGCGGACTATCCGGCGCTGGTTAAGGCGCGCGACGCGGCGCGGGCGGAAGGGCGCTGGGTCGGCCTCGGCCTTGCGAGCTATGCGGAATTGACCGGCATCGGCTCGCGCATCGCGGTGGCGCCGGGCATGCCCATCAATACCGGCACCGAGACCGCATCCATCCGCATCGACGCCACCGGCGCGGTGACGGCGGCGTTCGGCATCTCCTCCCACGGCCAGGGCCTGGAGACGACGCTGGCGCAGATCGTCGCCGACGAGCTGGGCTGCCGGTTCGAGGACGTGGAGATCCTGCACGGCGACAGCGCCCTCGTGCCCATGGGCACCGGCACCTATGCCAGCCGCTCGGCGGTGCTCGGCGGCGGTGCCGCCACCAAGAGCGCCCGCGTGGTGAAGACCAAGGTGCTCAAGGCCGCCGCCCACCTCATGGACGTGCCCATGGAGGACCTGGAGGCCGAGGGCGGCCTCATCCGCGCCCGCTCCTCCAATGCCACCATGACCTTCAAGGAGGTGGCGCGGGCGGTCTATTCGCAGATGGGGCGCATCCCCTACGACCAGCGCGAGGACCTCGTCGCCGAGGAGACCTACGACCCCTATCTCGGCACGGCCTGCGCCTCCACCCATCTCGCGATGGTGGAGGTGGACCGCGACACGTTCGGCGTCACCGTCACCGATTTCGTGGTGGCGGAGGATTGCGGGCGCATCATCAACCCGCTGATCGTCGAGGGCCAGGTGCACGGCGCGGTGGCGCAGGGCATCGGCGCGGCGCTGCTGGAAGAGGTGGTGCACGACGAGGCGGGGCAATTGCTCACCGCGAGTCTCGCCGACTATCTGGTGCCAGTCGCCACCAACATGCCGCAGATCGGCATCGTCCATATCGAGGCGGATCTGCCCAACAATCTCGGCGGCTTCCGCGGCATGGGCGAGGGCGGTACCATCGGCGCGCCGGCGGCCATCGCCAACGCCATCTCGGATGCGCTCGCCCCGCTCGGCATCGAGATCGACACCCTACCGGCGACGCCCGAGCGCCTGTTCCGGCTGGTGGAGGCGGCGCAGGCGGGGGTGGGGCAGGACAAGCCGGCGGTGTGAAGCCCCAGCGCTCGGAGAACCGTCATGCTCCGGCGCGACCGGAGCATCCAAGCACCCTCACCGCCCTGCGCCCGGTCGCGGAATGGGCCCTCCGGTCAAGCCGGAGGGCGACGGGGCGCGTTCGCCAGGGTGGCGCGCACGGGCGACGGTCCTCTCACTCGGGCGCCACCATCTCCTTCAGGCGGAAGCGGATGATCTTGCCGGAGCCGGTGCGCGGGATCTCGCTCACCTGGTGCACCACGTGCGGCACCTTGTAGGAGGACAGGCGCTGGCGGCAGTGCGCCATCAGCGCCTCCACGTCGAAGGCGGCGCCGCGCGGCACCACGTAGAGCGCCGGCACCTCGCCGAGCTGGGGATGGGGAACGCCCGCCACCGCGCAGTCCAGCACCTCGGCGAACGTCAACACCGCCTCCTCGATCTCCGCCGGGGCGATGTTCTGCCCGCCGCGGATGATCAGCTCCTTGAGGCGGCCGGTGATGGTGACGAAGCCGTTGCGGTCCGCCCGCGCGAGATCGCCGGTGTGGTACCAGCCGTTGCGCAGCGCCTTTTCCGTCTCCTCCGGCTTGTTGTGATAGCCGAGCATGACGTTCGGCCCGCGCACGATCAGCTCGCCCTCCTGGCCGGCATCGAGGTCCTTCAGCGTCGCGGGGTCGACGATGCGCAGCGCCACGCCGGGCAGCGGCAGGCCGCACGAGCCCATGACGCGGGCGCTGTCGGCCGCGTTCATGGTCACCATGGTCGAGGTCTCGGTGATGCCGTAGCCGTCGAGCAGCGGTACCTTGAAGGCGGCCTCGAAGGTGGAGTTCAGCGTCGCCGGCATGATGGCGCCGGCCGACATGCAGACCCTGAGGCCGGCAAGGGTCGAACGGCCCTCGGCGAGGCCCGCCTCCATCAGATAGTGGAACATGGTGGGCACGCCGGGGAACACGGTGAATTCGCCGGAATCAAGAAGCCGCAGCGCCTCGCGGGTGGAATACTTCTCCATGATGTACTCGCTCGCCCCGGTGGCGAGGATGGAGAGCACCGAGAGGTTCAGCGCATAGGAATGGAACAGCGGCAGCGGCGAGAGGACGTTGTCCTTCTCGCTCAGCCCCATGACGTAAGCCCAGGCGGAGGCGGTGACCCACAGCATGGAGCGGCAGGTGAGCAGCACGCCCTTCGCCCGCCCGGTGGTACCGGACGTGTAGATGATGAAGGACGCCGCATCGATGTCGGACGGATCGCGCGGCGGGGCGGGCGGCGCGGTGGTCGCCAGCGCCTGGAAGCTGCGCGGATCGTCCGTCGGCGCGTCCGCGAGGATGAGGCCGGCGACGCTCGGGGCCTCCGCCTTGAGGCCCTCGATCAGCTCGGCCTTCGCCGCCGCGGTGACGACGATGCGGCAGGCGGCGTCCGAGAGCCGGTAGGAGACTTCGCCCGGCGCCGCCTCGGCACTGATGGGCACGGCGACGCCGCCGGCCCGCACGATGGCGAGGAGCGCCTCCACCCAGGCGACCGAATTGGCAAGGTAGATGGCGACCCGGTCGCCCTCCCCCACGCCGAGCGCGGCGAGATGGCCGGCGAGGTTCGCGGTGCGCCGGTCGAGGTCGGCATAGGTGACCGCGCCGGCGGCGTCACGGAACGCCACCTTGCCGCCGCGGGCGGCGGCGTGGCGCTGCAGAAGCTCCGGAATGGGAGCGATGAGTTCCGCCTTGAGCATGCAACCTCCCCGAATGTTCGCCGGCATGCGCCGCGCGGCCGGCCTCAGAGCATCGAGAAGCCGCCCGAGATGCTGATCGCCTGCCCGGTGATCCACGAGCCCTTGGGCGAGGCGAGCAGCGCCACGGTGGGGGCGATGTCCTCCGGCTGGCCGAGGCGGCGCAGCGGGTAGAACTTGGTCAGCTTGTCGCGGTTCGCCTCGACCCAGGAGCGGTCGTGCGCGGTCTCGATCAGCCCGAGCGAGACCGTGTTGGCGGTGACGCCGGAGCGGCCCATCTCGCGCGCCAGCGACTTCATGAGCGCGATCACGCCCGCGCGCGCCGCGGCGACGATGGAGAGGCCGGATTCGCCGACGCGCGAGCTGTCGCCCACCACGGCGATGAGGCGCCCCGTCGCCGCCCTTCTCCAGGTGCGGAGCGGCGGCGTGGGCGAGGTGGATGGCGCCGTAGAGACAGGTGTCGATCTGCGCCTTCCACTCCTTCTCGGTGGTGTCGGTGAACTTCTGGCGGATGGCGAGGCCGGCATTGTTGACGACGATGTTGAGGCCGCCCAGTTCCGCGACGATGGCGTCCACCATCGCCTTCACCGCGCCGAAGTCGGCCACGTCCGCCTGGTAGGCCTTGGCCTCGCCGCCCTTGGCGCGGATCTCGTCCACCACCGCCTGCGCCTCCTCGGCGGACTTGCGGTAGTTGACCGCCACGCTCGCGCCCTCGGCGGCGAGCGCCAGGCAGATCTCGCGGCCGACATCGCGCCCGCCGCCGGTGACCAGCGCCACCTTGCCCTTCAGGTTCAGGTCCATCTTCGTCTCGCCTCGTTCGTGTTGGGGGCTGCGGCCGCGCGGCGGCCGGGCGTCATTCGTAGGCGTCGGCGCCCTTGCGCAGGCTCTGCCACTGGGCATCGTCATGCCCGCACAGCACGGTCGCGCCCGCCGCCTCGATCTTCCGGATCTCGGCGATGGTCTTCACATGGGCGTCCACATTCCAGGTGTTCTTCGGCACCACGTCGCGGTCGAGCGCGGAGCGCAGGCTCACGGCGTCGGAGGCCAGCAGGAAGGCCCCATCGCGGTCCAGCGTCACCAGCGCGCCGGTGAGGCCCGGCGTGTGGCCCGGCAGCGGCACGAGGGTGATGCGGCCATCGCCGAACAGGTCCCGCTCGCCCTCGATCAGCTCCAGCGGGTTGGGCTGGTCCCAGTCCACCGGCAGATAGCCGGAGGCGACCGCGTTCTCGGCTTTGGCGGCGGCGAGCTCCAGCGCGCTCACCACCACGCTCGCCTTGCGGAACAGGCCGTTGCAGCCGCAATGGTCGGGGTGGAAGTGGGAGCACACCACCACGTCGATGTCGTCCGGCGACAGGCCGACGCATTTCAGCTGCGAGACCGCGTTGTCTTCCGCCCCCATGATCGGCGTCATGGCGCGCGCGACGCCGCCCCAGCGCGCCTCCGCGTCGGTGACGACCGAGGGGTGGCAGCCGGTGTCGAACATCACGTTGCCCTGCGGATAGCGCAGCAGGAAGCAGGAGACCGGCAGCTCGATCATTTCGCTGCGGTCGGCCGTGGGCTCGTAGACATGCTTCTTCATGCGCAGCCGGCCGCCGGACAGGACATGCATCTTCATGACGTTCTCCCTGCCGTGTGCGCTCAGCGGCCCATGAAGCGCGGCGGGCGCTTCTCGGCGAAGGCCGTGCGGCCCTCCTGGTAGTCCTGGCTGCTGGAGGCCTCGTCGATCAGGCGCTGCGCCTCGGCGACGTCGAGCGCGCCCTCGCCCATGGCGAGGCCGTCGAGGATGTATTTCGCGCCCGACACCGAGAGCGGCGCGTTCTGGGCGATCCGGCCGGCGAACTCCAAAGCCGAGGCCATGGGATCGACCGCGAGATCCTGCGCGAAGCCGATGCGCACCGCGCGCTCGGCATCGATCCGGTCGGCGGTGAAGAGGATGCGCTTCGCCTCCGTGAGGCCCACCAGCGCCAGCAGGCGCTGGGTGCTGCGCACGCCGTAGATGATGGAGAGCCGCGCCGCCGGGATGCCGAACATGGCGGAGGGGCTGGCGAAGCGGAAGTCGCACGACATGGAGAGGTGGCAGCCGCCGCCGAGGCAATAGCCTTCCACCACGGCGATGGTGGGCTTGCCGGCGGCCTGGATGGCGTCGGACGAGGCGTCCACCGCCACCTCATAGGCGACCGACTGCTCCACCGTGTGCCGCACGGTGCCGAACTCGGAGATGTCCGCGCCCACCGAGAAGTTGCCGCCGGCGCCCGTGAGGATGATCGCCCGCACCTGCGCATCGGCCCCGAGCTCGCCGAAGATGCGCGCGATGCCCTGCCACATGGCGAGCGTCATGGGATTGCGCAGCTGCGGCCGGTTCAGCGTGACGGTGGCGATGTGATCGGCGACGGCGACTTCGATATCCGACACTCAAGTCCTCCTTCGCTTCGGTTCTGCCCGGCCGGCGGGCACGCCCGCGCGCCGCTTTTTCGTGCGCGCCGAGGCTGGCGAAAGGCGCGCCGCAGCGCCCGCGATATGACTTGCATTAATAGACTGAAAATGATCTTGTCAATGGCGTCGCATGGGAATGCCTGACGGCTTTTCCTTGATTACGAAGGGTTGCCGGCCGCTCCTTGCGCCGAGCGGCGCTTCGGGCGCAGACGCCCGGACCGATCCCGACACTGCTCCTCCCGAGCACAGCCCGCCCTCCGGCGGGCCTTTTTTGGCGATGGCCGTCAATCCCGGTCCGCCGCCTCCTCGATCCGGTCCCGGTTGGCGCCGAAGGGGGCGGGATCGTAGTTCAGCCGGTAGCGCATGGCGTGCGCCTCCACCGGCTGGCGGCACTGGTCGCAGATGACGGTCGCCGTGAAGTCGTGGCCGCAGTCCAGATGGGTCAGGATCAGCGGCGGCTCACCGCCCGACAGCCAGCGGTCGCCCCAGGCCTGCATTGCGATGAAGGCGCCGTAGATGTCCTTGCCCATGTCGGTGAGCCGGTACTCGAACCGCTCCGGCTGGTCCTGATACTTGCGCCGCTCGAACATGCCGCGGGCGACGAGGCGCGCGAGCCGGTCGGTGAGGATGTTGGGGGCGATCCGCAATTCGGTCTGCAGCGCATCGAACCGGCGCACGCCGAAGAACGCCTCGCGCAGGATCAGGAAGCTCCACCGGTCGCCGACGATCTCCAGGGTGCGCGACACCGAACTCGGCCGCCCGCGGGAGAAGCTCGCCGATTCGGCGGTGCGCCGCGACCTTTTCTCCAGGCTGACCGGCGTGCGGCCGGCCCCCGGCCCGTCGCGGTAGCGCACGCGCGTGGCGCTGACCGGCTCCAGGCAGTGGGAGCAGGCCACATAGGGCCGGCATTCGTGTCCGCACGAGGCATGGACGAGCCGCAGCGGCGGCCCGTCCGGCCCCGAGAGCCAGCGGTCGCCGAACGCGATCATGGCCATGAAGCTCGGATAGAGATCCATGCCGCAGCGGGTGAGATGGTACTCGACCCGGCTCGATGTCGCGGAATAGTGGACCTGCCGGAAGATGCCGCGCTGGGTCAGGCGCTTCAGCCGCTCCGCGAGGGTCGCGCGCGGCAAGCCGAGGGCGGCGCGGAACTGCTCGAAGCGCCGCGCGCCGAAGAACGCCTCGCGGATGACGAGGAAGCTCCAGGCGTCGGAGAGGATGGACAGGGTGCGGCCGACCGAGCAGTTGCGCTCGAAGGCCTGGAGCGGGCCGCGGAGCTTGGGCTCGCGCTTCCCGGGGCCCGCGGCCTTTGCCGCGCCGGCTTTGGCCGCGCCGGATTTGGCGACGCGCTTGGCGGCCGCCTGCTTGCGGGTGGCAGCAGCTGCCGCCGTCGATGCCTTGGCCGACCGCGCAGAGGGCTCGGCCTCAGGGTGTCCCGGCGGCCGCGTGCGCTTGTGGGTGGACATTCAGCTCCCGGCCCGATGGCAAATTCGGTTCACTTATACAATGAACCTGCCAGCGTTGGCACCGTCGAGCGAAGATTGTCGGTGGGGTCATCCACCGCCTCAATGGGCGTAGATCACCCCCGGCAGCCACAGTGCCAGCTGCGGGAAGGCCCACAGCAGCGCCAGGCAGACGACCTGAAGGCCCACGAACGGGATGATGCCGCGGTAGATGTCCGAGGTCTTCAGCTCCGGCGGCGCCACCCCGCGCAGGAAGAACAGCGAGAAGCCGAACGGCGGGGTGAGGTAGCTGGTCTGCAGGTTCACCGCCAGCATGATGGAGAGCCACACCGGGTCCACGTCCATGTGCAGCAGGATGGGCGCGGCGATGGGCACGACGATGAACAGGATCTCGAACGTGTCCAGGAACATGCCCAAGACGAACACGATCGCCATCACCACGAGCACCGCGCCGCTGGCGCCGCCGGGCATGGCGCGCAGGAACTCGCCCACCACCTCCTCGCCGCCCAGCCGCGTGAACACCAGCGAGAACACCGTCGCCCCGAGGAAGATGACGAACACCATCACGGTCAGGATCAGCGCCTGGCGGGAGACCTGCGTCATCACGCCGACGAGGCGCGTGCGGGTGTCCGGCCGCGACAGCGCGAAGGCAGAAGCCGCGACGAGCGCCGCCAGCGAGCCCGTGAGCACCCCCGCCGCACCGGCGAGGAGCGCGAGCATCGCGAGGCCGAGGATCGTCGCCGTCCACCACCAGAACAGCGCGCGCTCGATCCGGGCGCCGAAGCGCGGCGCCAGCGCCTCGCCGACGATGCGCACCATGGTGAGCAGCACCGCACCCATGGCGCCCACCGAGGCCGCCTCCGTCGCGTCGCGACGCCGGCGATGATGGAGCCGAGCACGGCGACGATCAGCAGCAGGGTCGGCGCCAGAGCCACCACCACGCGCTGCCCGAGCCCGGGCGCGCGGTGCGTGACCATGGCGGGGCACGAGGCCGGCCGGACGATGATGTGGCCGATCACCCACAGCGTATAGAGGCCGGACAGGACGAGGCCGGGAATGAAGGCGGCCGCGAACAGGTCTCCCACCGAGAGCGTCTGCGGCACGAAATTGCCCTTGGCGAGCTGCACCTGGCTGTTGGCCGTCTGCATGATCACGGCAAGGAACACCAGCACCGTGGAGGGCGGGATGATCTGCGCGAGCGAGCCGGTGGCGCAGATGAGCCCCGAGGCGAGGCGCTTGTCATAGCCGACGCGCAGCATCACGGGCAGCGAGATCAGCGCCATGGTGGTCACGGTGGCGCCGACGATGCCGGTGGAGGCGGCGAGCAGCGAGCCGACGAGGATCACGGACAGGCCGAGCCCGCCGCGCATGCGCCCGAACACTTCGCCCAGCGTCGTCAAGAGGTCCTCGGCGATGCCCGAGCGCTCCAGCATCACCCCCATGAGGATGAAGAGCGGCACCGCGATCAGCACGTCGTTGTTGAGGATGCCCCAGTAGCGCAGCGGCAGCGCGTTGAAGTAGCTGAGGTCGAAGGCGCCGGCATAGTGGCCGATCAGGCCGAAGCCGAAGCCCACGCCGGCCAGCGAGAACACCACCGGGTAGCCGAGCGCGAGCACCGCCACCACGGCCAGGAACATGAGGACGCTGAGCGCTTCGCCCGCGAGCAGAGGCGTGATCATGGCGCATCCGAGAGTGCCGGCACGGCAGCGGGCGCCGGCTCGTGACAAAGGAGGACGGCGAGGGCGCGGGCGATGATGCCGACGCCCTGGAGGCCCACGGTCAGAACGAAGAACAAAAGCGTGCTCTTGAGCAGCCACAAGGCCCGAAGGCCGTTCTCCCACTGCGAGGCCTCGTTCATGACGTAGGAGGTGTGGAAGAACGACCAGCCCGAAACCGCCATCATGATGAGGAAGGGCGCCATGAGGAACACCGTGCCGAACAGCTCCACCAGCGCCCTGCCGCGCGGGCCGAAGCGCGCATAGAGCAGGTCCACCCGCACGAAGCCGCCCTTCATGAGCACGTAGCCCGCGCCCATGGTGATGGCGGCCACGTGGGTCCAGGCATACAGTTCCTGGAGCCAGATCTCGCCGACATGGAACACGTAGCGCAGATAGACCGTGGCGAAGCACACCACCACGGTGGCGAAGGTGAGCCACGCCACGACGCGGCCCACGCCTTCCGTGAAGCGGTCGATGCTGGAGGCCACGGCCTCCAGCATCGCGCCCAGGTCCGAGCCCCCGCGCTCAGACATAGGGGAAGCCGAGGCCGCGGGCGTTGCCAAGCGCGCGGTCGGAATAGTCCGTCAGGTTGATCATGGTGCGGCGGGCGGAGAAGTAGGCGTCCCAGATCTTCTGGCCGAGCGGATCGAGCTTGCCGCGCTCCTCCTTCAGCACCTCGCCGGCCGCGGTGCCGAGGGCGACCAGCACATCGTCGGGCAGCTTGCGCGCCTCGACCCCGTGCTTCTCGGTGAGCGCCTTGAGCGCCTGGGCGTTGATCCAGTTGTATTCGGCCAGCATGTCCTGGTGCCCGGCCTGGCACGCCACCGTCACCACCTCCTGGAGGGTGGGCGAGAGCGCGTCATACTTGGCCTTGGAGATGATGACCTGCTGGATCGCCCCCGGCTTCTGCACCCCCGGCCAATAGTAATACTTGCACACCTGCTGGAAGCCGAGCGCCATGTCGTTGGCTGGGCCGGTGAAGTCGGTGGCGTCGAGGGCGCCGGACTGGAGCGCGGCGAAGATGTCGCCCGGCGCGAGGATGGTGGGCACCATGCCGACGCGGCGGATCATCTCTGCCCCGAGGCCCGGCATGCGCATCTTCAGGCCCTTGAGGTCGCCGACCGAGGTGATCGGCTTCTTGAACCAGCCGAAGGGCGGGGTGTCGATGTTGCCGATGGCGAACGACTTCAGGCCATACTGCGCGGACAGCTCGTCCCACAATTGCTGGCCGCCGCCGTGATAGAGCCACGCCACGTGCTCCACATAGGCCATGCCGAACGGCACGGTGAAGAAGTAGCCGAAGGCGCGGTTCTTGCCGAGGTGGAAGCCGGGCGTGTCGTGGCCCATTTCGGCGGTGCCGTTCTGCACCGCGTCGAAGGTCTGCAGGCCCGGCACCAGTTCGCCGGCGGCGAATACCTTCACCGCCAGCTTGCCTTCGGACATCTTGGTGATGCGCTGGGCGAGGCGCTCGGCGCCGGTGCCGAGACCGGGCAGGTTCTTCGGCCAGGCGGTGACCATGCGCCACTCGATGCGGCCCTGCGAGATGGCCGGAGCGGGGAAGCGGCGGCACCGGCGGCGCCGGCGGCGAGGCCGGCCACGATCTTGCGGCGGTCGATGGGCTTCGACATGGGGGGCTCCTGAAGAGGCGGGCAAAGGAAGGGGGCGGCGGGCGCGCGGTGGGCGCGCCTCAGGCGGCGGAGGCCTTGGCGGGGAGCGGCTCGATATAGTGGACCTCGCCGGTCTTCACCTCGGTGATGGCGAAGGTCTCGAAATATTCGATCTCGGGATACATGCCGTAGCGGGCGACAATGCCGTCGAGCCAGGGACCCTGATAGAAGGCCTTGGCATCGGCGATGCTTTCCCACAGATAGACGCCGCCCGCGCTGCCGGTCTCGTTCCAGATGAAGTGCTTGCGCAGCAGGCCCTTCACCTCGCCGAAGCCGGGCGCGATCTTGTGGAAGTGGGCGATGCAGTCGGCCCGGCCGATGGCGGCCGGAAGCTGATAGCGGACAATGGCGGTGATCATGCGGAAACCTCTTGGCTCGGCGGCACGGGCCGGCTTCGGAGGTTTTGCAGGGAGCGTGCCAAATCGTATAATATTTTCTCCATGCCAGCTGGCGGGCCGCGTGCGAACCCTTGAAATTTAAGTCCAAACAATGCCATATGGGCATCGGACTGAGCCCGGCCGGCCCTCAGACCGAGCAAATATTATACGATCATACGGCAGGACGGGAGGAAGCAGGGTGTCCGCCACTGCAGCGGGGTTGAGCAAGCCGCCCAAAACAGGCGCGTCAGGCGGCGGTGCTGGACGCGATCCGCAAGGACATCCTGGATGGCGTCCTGCCGCCCGGCGCGCCGCTGCGCCAGGACGACCTCGCCGCGGCCCACCATGTGAGCAAGATCCCGGTGCGCGAGGCGCTGCTGCATCTCGTGGCCGAGGGCCTCGCGCATCTGGAGCCCAACCGCGGCTTCACCGTCGCCGCCTTGGGCGCCGGCGATGCCGAGGAGCTGCTCGACATGCGCGCGGTGCTCGAATGCCACATGCTGCGCCTCGCCATCCCGCACATGCGCGACGACGACGTCGCCCTCGCCACCCGCATCGTCGAGGAGGCGGAGGCGGCCGAGGAGCTGGGGCGCTGGAGCGAGCTGAACTTCGCCTTCCATGCGGCGATCTCGGCACCCGCGCGGCGCCACCGGCTTGCCGCGCTCATCCGCCAGGTCTCGAACCCCACCGATGCCTATGTGCGGGTGCTGCTCACCAATGCCAATTATCGCGGCCAGGCCGAGCGCGAGCACCGCGCCATCCTGGCTGCCTGCGCAGTGCGCAATGCGGAGGCGGCCACCGCCCTCCTGGACCAGCACATCCGCCAGACCGGTGTTCTGCTGGCAGACGTGTTCGCCGGCAAGGCGCCGTCGCCCGAGGCCCCGCGCGGGCGTCCGCTCCGCCGCCGCCGACGCGCCGAAGGCG
>NZ_JBNFNU010000057.1:0-16062 GCF_057364445.1 Xanthobacter sp. BG11Y11_SDJG | reverse complement strand
GCCGACGGCATCGCCAGCCATGGCTCTCGCGCCTGCCGGCCTATGCCGACCAGGTGAAGAGCGGCAAGGTGGCCGGCGCGGCCGTGCCTGCGCTCCACTGGACCGCCGAGGCGACGCTTCGGGTGGACGCGGGCGCGGTTTCGCCTTTCCCGCCATCGCCGCCGGCCTGGACGCGGCGGCCGGGCGGGTGGCGAAGACCGGCATCGTCGGCGTCGCGGTCCATGCCTCGCACCATGCGGGCGCCATGGGCCACCATGTGGAGACGCTGGCGGCGCGCGGCCTCGCTGGCCTCGCTTTCTCCAACTCGCCGTCCGCCATCGCGCCCTGGGGCGGGTCGGCGGGGGTGTTCGGCACCAATCCCATCGCCTTCGCCGTGCCGCGGGCCGGCGCGGCGCCGCTGGTCATTGACGCCTCGCTGAGCAAGGTGGCGCGCGGCAAGATCATGGTGGCGGCCCAGCGTGGCACCGCCATCCCCGACGACTGGGCGCTCGACACGCAAGGCCGGCCCACCACCGATCCCAAGGCGGCGCTGGAGGGCACCATGCTGCCCATCGGCGACGCCAAGGGCGCGGCTCTGGTGCTGATGGTGGAGATCCTCGCGGCGGCGCTGACCGGCGGCCAGTTCGGCTTCGAGGCGTCCTCCTTCTTCACCGCGGACGGGCCGGCGCCGCGCATCGGCCACCTGTTCGTGGTGATGGACCCGGCGCGGCTCGGCGGTCCGGACTTTTCGGCCCGGCTCGAAGTCCTGCTTGGCGCCATCCTCGGCCAGGACGGCACCCGCCTTCCCGGCGACCGCCGTCTCGGCGCGCGGGCGAAGGCGGCGGCGGACGGCATCTCCGTTCCGGCGGCGCTGCTGGAGGACCTGCGTCGGCGGGCGGGCTGAGCGCGCGCGCCGGCTCGGCAGCGGCGATCCAAGGTCAGGTTAAAAAGCAAGGCCGCCGGCAGGGGATGCCGGCGGCCTTGCTTGCTTCTGCGGCAGCGTTGGGCGGCCGTTGCCGGCCGCCGCTTTGGTCACGCGCTGCGGTAGAGCTTGGTCATCACGAATTCGCGGTGGCCGAGGGCCTCCGCGGCGGTGAGACGGCCGTTGGCGGTGCGCACGATCATGTCGATGAGCGCGTCGCCGGCCTCCGGGATGGTCATGTCGCGGCGCAGGACGCCGGACACGTCCACGTCGATGTGCTCGCCCATGGTGCGCACGGTGCGCGGGTTGCCGGAGATCTTGATCACCGGGACGATGGGGTTGCCGATCACGTTGCCCTGCCCGGTGGGGAAGGTGTGGATCACGTAGCCCGCCGCCGCCATCAGCGTCACGCACTCGGCGGCCGCGGACGAGGTGTCCATGTAATAGAGGCCGGGACCCTTGGCCGGGGCCTCGGCCGGCTCCAGCGCGTCGATGTAGCGGCACTCGCGGCCGATCTTCTCCAGGTTGCCGAGCGCCTTCTCCTCGATGGTGGTGAGGCGCCGGCGATGTTGCCCTTGGTGGGCTGGCTGTCGGAGAGATCGTTGGTCTTGTGGGCCTCGATGACGTCGTCCTGGTAGGACTTCCACATCTTGTACCACTTCTCGGCGATCTCCGGGCTCGCCGCGCGCTCCTTGCACAGGTGCTCGGCGCCGGTGATCTCGGAGGTCTCGCCGAACACGCCGTAGATGCCGCGCGGGATCAGCTTGTCGTACATGTTGCCCACGGTGGGGCACGAGGACAGGCCCGTGGTGGTGTCGCTCTCGCCGCACTTGGTGGAGATCCACAGGTCGGAGATCGGGCAGTCCTCGCGCGGCAGCTCGTTCGCCCACTGGACGAAGCGCTTGGCCTCATAGGACGCCTTGGCGATGGTGGCGATGTCGCCGTTGCCCTCGATGCCGAAGCCCACCACCGGCTTGCCGGTCTTGGCGATGCCCTCGACGACGATGTTCGTCCACTGGTCCTCGATGCCGATCACCACCACGGCGGCGACGTTCGGATTCGAGCCGATGCCGATCAGGGTGCGGAAGTGCAGATCGAGGTCGGCGCCGAACTGGAGGCGGCCATAGGCGTGGGGCAGGGCCATGGTGCCCTTCACATGCGCGGCCACCGCCTCGCAGGCGGCGTTGGAGAGGTCGTCGAGCGGCAGCAGCACGACGTGGTTGCGCACGCCGACGCGGCCGTTCTCACGGCGCCAGCCGCGGAAGGTGGCCTTCGCATAGTCCTGCGACGCGCGCTTGGCGGGGGTGGCCTTGGTGACCAGCTGGTCGGGCGCGCCGCCCTTGAAGGGGTCGGCGGCGCTCTGGGCGTGGAACATGGCGATCTCGGTCATTTTCACACCTCACCAGCGCTTGGTCTTGGCGTTATGGACGTGGACGTGCTCGCCCTTGGCGATGTCGGCCTTGGCGATGCCGATGTCCTGGCCGTACTTCCAGATGGTGTCGCCGGCCTTGATGTCGACGAGCGCAATCTTGTGGCCGATCGGCACGTCCATCTTCGACGTCAGGTGGAAGGCGGAATTGTCGTGCGTCACCACGCACAGCATGTCGGTGCCGGCCTTCAGGCCCTCCACCACCACGACACCCACGGTGTCCTTCTTTTCATGAACCAGCAGCTGCGGCGCAGTCACGCTTGCCTCCTCGCCTCCTGCGACTTGCCCTCTCCGAGCAAGTCTTCTATAAGATATAGGATAGATGAGTTAGTCGGAGGGGCGTGTCAAGCACCCTTCGGCCTCAAGGCTCACGGGAACTCGCGGACCGGCCGGCGCGAAGCACGGCCGCCGCGGGAGGAAAACGCCAACAGGGAGAGGATCATGATGCGTTTCGGGAAATGGCTTGCGGCCGCTGCGGCGGGGCTTGCTTTGGCAACGGCGGGGGCGCAGGCGCAGACCTTCCCGTCCCGTCCGATCACGCTGATCGTGCCGTTCGCCGCCGGCGGACCGAGCGACGCCATCGCGCGGCTGCTCGGCCAGTCCATGACGGCGAGCCTCGGCCAGCAGGTGGTGATCGAGAACATCGCCGGAGCGGGCGGCACGGCGGGTGCGGCGCGCCTCGCAAAGGCAGCACCGGACGGCTACACCATCCTCATCCACCACGTCGCGCTCGCCGCCGGCGCGGCGCTCTACGGCAACCTCAGCTACGAGACCACCAACGCCTTCGCGCCCATCGGCCTCATCAATTATGGCCCGATGGTGCTGCTCTCGAAGAAGGACTACCCGGCGAACAACATCGCCGAGCTGCTGAAGCTGGTGAAGGAGAACGGCGCCAAGACCACCATCGCCCATGCTGGCGTCGGCTCGAACGCGCATCTGTGCGGCCTGCTGCTGCAGAAGGCGCTGGGCGTCACGCTCACGGAAGTCGGCTATCGCGGCACCGGCCCGGCCATGAACGATCTCATGGGCGGCCAGGTGGACCTCCTGTGCGACCAGTCCACCACCGCGGTGCCGCAGATCCAGGCCGCCACCGTCAAGGCGTTCGCCGTGACCTCCAAGGAGCGCCTGCCGGTGCTCAAGGACATCCCGACCCTGGAGCAGGCGGGGCTGAAGGGCTTCGAGTTCGTGATCTGGCACGGCCTCTATGCGCCCAAGGGAACGCCCGCGGACGTGATCGGCAAGCTCAACGGCGCGCTGCAGAAGGCGCTGAATGACGAGATGATCGTCAAGCGCTTCGCCGACGTGGGCACCAGCGTGTTCCCGCCGTCGCAGCGTGGACCCGATGCCCACGGCGCGCGTTTCGCGGCCGAGATCGCGGTGTGGAAGTCGGTGATCCCGAAGCCCCGTCAATGTGGAGGCGGGGCCGGCGCGCGCGGCTATGATCCGGTCAGGGCTGGAAGGGCTCCGGGGCGCAGGCCGCTCCGGGACCCTTCTCGGTCCGGCCGGCGCTCAATACCAGATCTTCTTGGTCTCCAGGCCCTTGTAGAGGCCGGCCACGTAGTCGCCGTAGCCGTTGAAGAGCAGCGTCGGCCGGCGCTCGCCGGTGGCGATGTCCTCCTCGCTCGCCTGGCTCCAGCGCGGATGGGCGACCTTGGGGTTCACATTGGCCCAGAAGCCGTATTCGGAAGCCTGCACCGCCTCCCAGAAGCTCACCGGCTGCTTGTCCGTGAAGGTGAAGCGGACGATGCCCTTCGCCGACTTGAAGCCGTACTTCCAGGGCAGCGCGATGCGCAGCGGCGCGCCGAACTGGTTCGGCGCCGGCTTGCCGTAGATTCCGGTCACGAGGAAGGCCAGCTCGTTGTTCGCCTCCTCGAGGGTCAGCCCCTCCACATAGGGCCAGGGATAGCGGAAGTCGCGCTGGTTCGGCGCCACCTTGGGATCGACGAACGATTCCATCTGGATGTACTTCGCCGAGGCCATGGGCGCGGCAAGCGCCACCAGGTCCGCCATGGGAAAGCCGGTCCACGGCACCGCCATGGACCATGCTTCCACGCAGCGGTGGCGGTAGAGGCGCTCTTCCAGCGAGACCTTCTTGAGCAGGTCGTCGATGCCGATCTCGAACGGCTTCTCCACCAGTCCGTCCACCTTCACCGTCCAGGGGCGGCGCTGGAAGCGCGTCATAGAGGGGGCAACGTTCTTGCCGTAGCTGAACTCGTAATAATTGTTGACCGTGCTGGAGCGCGCCTCCGGCGTCACCGGGCGGTCGAGCGCATAGGCGTCGTTGCGCTTGGCGGGATAGAGGCCGGCGGACGGGTCCGGCAGTTCGCTCACGCGCTGCGCCGCCGCCGGGGTCGCCAGGAGCGGGGCGGCGAGCAGCGCCGCGCCCGCGCCGATCCCCGCGCTAATCCCCGCGCTCATGGCCTCGCGGCGGGAGAAATAGACCGCCTCCGGCGTCGCCGCCGATTCGGGAATTTCCCAGCCGCGTCTGCGTCGAATAAGCATGCCAGATCCTCCGGAACGGCCGCCAACATCTGGCGGCGCAAAGGGATCGGCAAGTCAAAGGCCCGTGTGACCGCTCAAGGCGGCGTGAGGGCGCCGCCGCGCTATTGGGGCACGGTCGCGGAGGTCTCCAGCTTCAGCGTCGCGCCGGCGAGCGAGAGGCTCAACCCGCTGTCGGCCGAGATGCTGAGCGGCTGGAGCGTCACCTGCCGGCCGGCATCCTGGGCGGCGAGCATGTTGGCCGAGAAGCCGGGACCGAGGGCAAAGCCGGTGGACAGGCCCACATAGGTGCCGGCCAGCGCGCCGGGATCGAGGTTCGGCGAAGTGGCGAGCACCGCCCACAGCATGCTGGCCTGGTCGGAAACCCCGAAGTCCAGGCCGATGCGGTCGAGGGTGCCGGAATAATAGTGGTTGAAGCCGACCGAGGGACGGAACTCGCACGTCACCTTGCGGGAGGAGCCGAAGCCGTAGCCGGTGGCGAACGCGCCGCGGCATTCGAGCAGTCCGGCCGAGACCTGCGGCATGGTGGGGCTTGCCGCGTCCACCGTGCCGGCGAGCGTCAGCGCCGTCCCGAGGGACAAAAGCGGGATCAGACCTCGCATGCGGCACCCCTCCGGAGCTTGCCCCTCGGAGGACGCGACATCAAAGGACGCGCGGTTTGCCCACGCATCCAGGGGGCCGACGCGGAAGGCCCGCCCCGGCCCGTCTCGCCCCCGGCGAAGCGGGCTCCGAAGCGCGATTCGCCTCGGTTCTTGTGCGCCTTTGGCCGGTCGATTGCAACGGCCGAGGAGAGTGGGCCGCTTGAACACGCGACCCCGCCGATCCCGATGGCAGAAGGCGCCGGACACGAAAACGGCGCCACCCGCGGGCGGCGCCGTTTCCGTTAGGGCAGATGACGCCGTGCTGCGGCTCAGGGCTGCAGGACCAGCTTCATATCGGAGACGCCGGCAGCGATCATGGCGCCGGTCACGCCTTCCAGGGACAAGGGCTGGAGCGCGACGGTGTTGTTGGAGCCGCCGAGCAGCACGTTGGCGCCGCCGCCGATGGCCCAGGCGGCATCAGCCGAAACGCCCACATAGGTGCCGGAGATGTTGCCCGGCGCGATCTGCGAGGTGGGCGCAAACACCGCCCAGCCCAGCGTGCCGCCGGTGCTGACGCCGATGTCGATGCCGAAGCGGCTCACGGTGCCCTTGTAGCGGGCCAAAAGGTTGTACGGCTGCACCTGAGCGGTGCGCAGCTCGCAATTCATCTCGCGGACGGAGCCGATGACGAAGCCCACGGACGGGGCGACGTTGCACACCAGCACGCCGGCCTGGACCTTCGCCGACTGGGCAGCGGCAGGGGTGGCGGCGGCGACGAGAGCGAGGGCGGCAAGGCTGACGAAGGACGTGCGCATGGGTTCCCCCAGAACAAAGGACGAGGATGACAGGTACGTCGGCCGGCGGCGAGGCGCAACAGCGGTGCGCGGATAGGGTAGGGGCCGCGCGTGACAGGGTTACGAAACCCTTGATGGCGGGCCACAAATGCGAACGCGCCTTCCGTGAAGGGGCGCGGTGACGGGCCGGTCCGGCCTGCGCCGCCGCTCCCGAAGGCGGCGGCGCGGCGCCCGAATCAGCGCAGGGTCAGGTCGGACACGCCGAGCGCGAGGTTGAGGCCGGTCTGGCCTTCCACGGACAGGGGCTGGAGCGCGAAGGTGTTGCGCGAGCCGCCCACCAGGACGTTGGCGCCGAGGCCGACGCCGATGGTGGCGTTGCCCGAGGCGCCCACATAGGTGCCGCGCAGCGCGCCGCTCGGGACACTCGCGGACGGGGCAAACACGCCCCACACCAGCACGCCCTTGCCGCTCACGCCGAGGTCGAGGCCGAAGCGGCGCACCGTGCCGCGATAGGTGCCGGCCTTGGCGCCCTTGACCGAGGGACGGAAGTTGCAGGTCATCTCGCGCACCGAGCCGATGACGAAGCTCACGTTCGGCGCCACGTTGCAGACCAGCTGGCCGACCTGCACGCGGGACTGGGCGGACGCGGGCAGGGCGCCGAAGGCGAGAAGGGCGGCGGCGGCGAGGCCGGCCTTGAGAACAGTCTTCATGGTGTCGTTCCTCCTATGGGAAGCGGGTTCTGAGACCAGCGCTGACGACGGCGAAGCCTTAGCCCGACTCCAACCCGCCGCCAACGCTTGTCTACGCCGCAAGTTCCTTTTCTTTTGTCTAGTGACCGCGTCAGCTCAGATTGCCGCAGAAGCGCTGAATACGCGTGCAAGCTTCCTCAAGGTCAGACGTCGCGGTAGCATAGGAGATGCGGAACGCCGGCCCGAGGCCGAAAGCAGACCCGTGTACCACTGCCACGCCTTCCGATTCGAGCAGCTGCGCCGCGAAGACTTCGTCGCTCTCGATCTTGACCCCCGCGGGGTGCTCAGGCCGATCACGCCGGCACAGGAGGGGAACACGTAGAACGCGCCCTCCGGCTTCGGGCAGGTGAGGCCCTTGGCCTGGTTCAGCATGGACACCACCAGGTCGCGGCGCTCCTTGAACACCTTGTTGTTGACCGGGATGAAGTCCTGCGGCCCGTTCAGCGCCTCGACCGCCGCCCACTGGGCGATGGAGGAGGGGTTCGAGGTGGAGTGCGACTGAAGCGCGCTCATGGCCTTGATGAGCGGCTCCGGGCCGGCGCCGTAGCCGATGCGCCAGCCGGTCATGCAATAGGCCTTCGACACGCCGTTCATGGTCAGCGTGCGGTCATAGAGCCGCGGCTCGATCTGCGCCGGGCTGTAGAACTTGAAGTCGTCATAGACGAGGTGCTCGTACATGTCGTCGGAGAGGATCCACACCTGGGGATGCTTCACCAGCACGTCGGTGAGCGCCTTCAGCTCGTCATGGGTATAGGCGGCGCCCGACGGGTTCGAGGGCGAGTTGAAGATCAGCCACTTGGTCTTGGGGGTGATGGCCGCCTCCAGAACCTCGGGGCGCAGCTTGAAATTGTCCTCGAGCCGGGTCGGCACCGGCACGGGCTTGGCGCCGCAGAATTCGACGATGTCCGGATAGCTCACCCAATAGGGCGCCGGAATCAGCACCTCGTCGCCGGGATCGAGCGTGGCGACCAGCGCGTTGAACAGCACCTGCTTGCCGCCGGTGCCCACCGTCACCTGCGAGGGCTTGTAGTCGAGCCCGTTCTCGCGCTTGAACTTGGCGCAGATCGCCGCCTTCAGCTCGGGGATGCCGTCCACGGCCGTGTACTTGGTCTCGCCCCGGCGGATGGCGGCGATGGCCGCCTCCTTGATGTTCTCCGGCGTGTCGAAGTCCGGCTCGCCGGCCGAGAGGGCGATCACGTCGCGCCCCGCCGCCTTCAGCTCCTTGGCCTTGCCGGTGATGGCCATGGTGGGGGACGGCTTGATGCGCTTCAGCGCCGACGAGATGAGGCTCATGGCCTTGGAACTCCGGACGCGCCCCCGCCGCGGCGGCGCCGCAAGGGCGGCTCGGCTGCGGCAGTCGGGCGGATTGTGGCACGTTGCGCCGCACGGCCTTGGGCCGGGGCGCGCGGACACTAATGGAGCCGCGGGCGGCGAACAAGCGAGGATGAGCGATGGCGGCGTTCGCGAACGCTGATGGGTCGCCGCCTGCCCGGGACCGGACGGGGTTTGGTCGAATGGCGGGGTGAATCCCGGCGCGCGGTCGGCTAGAGAGAGGCGGCGCATCCGCCGCGTCGCCCCGGCGCTGCGGCGACCAGGATCAGGGGATGGAAACAGCCGTGCTGACGCTCTATTCCACCCGCTCGTCCGGCAATTCCTACAAGGTGCGGCTCATGCTCGCCAAGCTCGGCCGGCCGTTCCGCCTCGTGGAGGTGGATATCTTCGCCGGCGAGAACCGCACCCCCGAGTTCCTGGCCATGAACCCGGAAGGCCGGGTGCCGCTGCTCGCCGTCGATGGCCACTTCCTCGCCGAATCCAACGCCATCCTGTTCTATCTCGCCGAGGGCACCGGCTTCCTGCCGAAGGCGCCGCTGGAGAAGGCGGAGACCCTGCGCTGGATGTTCTTCGAGCAGAACAGCCACGAGCCCGGCATCGCCGCCGCGCGCTTCTGGCTGCGCCAGGTGCGCGGCGGGCGCGACCTGCGCACCCATGACGTCGACCGCTGGATGGAGGAGGGATACGCCGCGCTGAAGGTGATGGAGCGCCACCTTGAAAGCCGGCCGGAGGGCAGCGGCTTCTTCGTCGGCGCGCGACTGACCATCGCCGACATCGCCCTTTATGCCCACACCCATGTGGCGGAGGAAGGCGACTTCTCGCTTGCCGGCTTCCCCGCCATCCGCGCCTGGCTCGACCGCGTCGCCGCCGCGCCGGGGCATGTGGACATGGCGTGGCGGCCCGAAGCGACCGGGGCCTGAGCAGAGAGGGAGCCGGCGCCGCACAGACCCGCCCGTCGGCGGGTCGCCATTTTCTGTGGGAACCATTTTTCCCGGGCGCAGGTTGTTCGGCAGGATGGGGCAGGACGGGGCAGGAGGGCGAGGGCGCCAACTCTCTGGTGCGCAGCAGGAAATCGCGGGAGCGTGACCGGTGGTCACGAAGTCGCCATGGTTCCCCGCTGTTGGGCCACAGTTGAACTTCACCCTTTACAGGACGAATCAGCTGATTCGCGGCGGCAATGCCCGGATCGGCAAGAACATCGAGCGAGTGCATCATGTCGAAGCCTCTCGACCTTGAGTCTCGTGTCCTGGGTCACGCCGGCTTTTCGGCGGCCGATCCGGAAGTGCTCGCGCGGGCCGTACAGGCCCATAAGGCCGGCGACGCGGTGGCGCAGGCGGCCCTGACGCTTGCCCTCATGTTCGCCATCGGCACGGTGGCCTTCGTGCTCAGCGTCGATCGCGCCGCCGCGGCAGGCCTTAGCGCCGTTCAGGGCGTGTCGGGGCCGGCCCTGCTCGTCGGCATCGCGCTGATCAGCGGTGGACTGCTGGCAGGCTTTGCCGTGCGCCACAAGGCGGTGGCCCGCGTCGCCGCGCGCCGCCGTCCGTGAGCACTGGACGACGGGTCCTTCCTCCTCTTTTCGCCCTTGCAGCGTCCGCGCTCGTGGGCGGTGCTGTGCTGGCCGCCCCGCCAGGCGGGGCGCCCGTGCGCTTCGCCGGCGAGAGCGTGCGCGTGGTGCCGTTCGCCGCCGGGCTCGAAAATCCCTGGGGCATGGCCTTTCTGCCCGACGGTCGCGTTCTGGTGACGGAGCGCCCGGGCCGGCTGCGCATCGTCGATGGCGAGGGACGGGTATCCGAGCCGGTGGCCGGCGTTCCGAAGGTGTTCGCGGTGAGCCAGGGCGGCCTGCTCGACATCGCGCTCGATCCCGACTTCGCCGCCAACCGCTTCATCTATCTGAGCTATGCCGAGCCGCGTCGGGGCGGTGCGGCGACCGCGGTGGCGCGCGCCCGGCTGGATGCGGCCGCGCTGCGACTTGACGATCTTCAGGTGATCTTCCGCCAGGAGCCGGTGCATTCGGGCGGCCAGCATTTCGGCTCGCGGCTGGTGTTCGCCCGCGACGGCACGCTGTTCATCACCCTGGGCGACCGCTATTCCCTCTCCGAGAGCGCGCAGGACCTCTCCACCACCATCGGCAAGGTGGTGCGGATCCATCCGGACGGCGCGATCCCTTCCGACAACCCCTTCCGGGGAAAGGACGGGGCGCGGCCCGAGATCTTCAGTTTTGGCCACCGCAACGTGCAGGGCGCCGCGCTGGAGCCGGCGACCGGCGCGCTCTGGACCATCGAGCACGGCGCGCGCGGCGGCGACGAGGTGAACCGACCTGAGCCCGGCAAGAATTACGGCTGGCCGGTCATCAGCTATGGAAGGCACTATTCCGGCGGCCGGATCGGCGAGGGCACCGAAAAGGCCGGGATGGAACAGCCGCTGTTCTATTGGGACCCGTCCATCGCCCCCTCCGGCGCCGCCTTCTACACCGCCGACCTTTTGCCGGCCTTCAAGGGCCACCTGTTCACCGGCGGCCTCGCCGCGCAGGCGCTGGTGATGGTGAAGGTCGAGGACGGCAAGGTCGTGGGCGAGGAGCGCCTCGATCTCGGCGCGCGGGTGCGCGACGTGCGCCAGGGGCCGGACGGCGCGCTCTGGCTTGCCCTCGACGCGGAGGACGGCGGCATCGTGCGGGTGGTGCCGGCGCGCTGAGCCGGGCCGTCAGAACTTCTGGAAGATGAAGTAGGCGCCCGCCGCGATCAGCGTGAATCCCACCAGGTGGTTCCAGCCCAGCGGCTCCTTCAGATACAGCACCGAGAAGCCGGCGAAGACCAGGAGGGTGATGACCTCCTGCATGGTCTTGAGCTGTGCCGTGGAATAGACCTGCGAGCCGATGCGGTTGGCCGGCACCGCGAGGCAGTATTCGAAGAAGGCGATGCCCCAGCTCGCAATGATGGCGAGGAGCAGCGGCGAGGACTTGTACTTGAGGTGCCCGTACCAGGCGAACGTCATGAAGACGTTGGAGGCGACGAGCATCAGGATCGGGGTGAGGGACGGCGGGAAAAGCGTCGACAGGTTGGGCATAAGCGGGCGGTCCGGTGCGGGAATGCCGGCCGGTGGGCCGGATTCGGATGGCGCTACAATGGGACCGGCAAATGCCGCCGAACGCAACGGCGCTCTGCTCCCGCCCGCGACGCAAGCCTGCTGAAATGACGGACCGCCCGTGGCCAGAATCGGCGCGCTCGGCAGGCGTCCTGGTGCTATAAGAAGCTTGGCTGTAGTCGCGGCTCCGCCGGATGCGGCCGGTGCCGGATGGGAGGCGGGGCATGGGCGCGATCGTCTGGGGGCTCCTGGGGGCCGTGTCGGGGGCGGTCTCGGGCCTCCTGCCCGATTTCGGGTTCGGGCTTCCTCAGGATTTCGGCGGCGTAATGATCCATACCAGCGGCGTGACCTTGTTCACGCCGCTCGCCTTCGCGCTGGCGCTGGTGATCGGCCTCGCGCCGCGCGGGCTGGAACCGGGGAAGGGTGCTCTGGTTTTCCTCGCCACCGTTGCCGGCTGGCTGCTCGCCATCAATGTCTGGCTGCAGATTGGCAATGTCCTGGATTCCCGGGGCGGGGGTCTGCGGCCGGAACTCATGCGTGCCCTCGCCGGCGCGCCGCGGGATTGCTGGGCGCTGCGCTGACCTTCGCCGGCACGCGCGCGCCTGCCCGGCGCTGCGGCGACCGGGAGCTGCGGCGCGCGTGATCCTCGCCGGAACTGTTGCGGGGATGCTGTTCCAGGAGTGGATCGTCATCGCGTCGCCGTCGGGCGCGTCCCAGGTCGCCGTGGTGGGGCCGGGCATCGAAGTGTCGCAGTTCATCCTGCTCTACGTTCTGTGGCAGGCGGTGGTGGCTGCCGCCATCGGCCACGCGGCGAACCGGCGGGCCTGACGGCGCGCTGCGCTGTCCTGGGCCGCCCGCGGCACCTAGCGGAGGAACGCGGACCCGCTTCGCGGCTTCCGGCGTTTGAACGAAGCGAGGCCGGCGCGGGCGCCGGCCGTTCGCATCGACGGTCCCGGCGGCGAACCATCGCCGTCGCCGTCTTTTAGGGTGTGCGTAAGGGCCTCGGCGCCGCCGCGGGCCCGTCTTCCCGACCGCGACAGGAGCGTTTCATGCAAGTGGGCAAGCCTTCCGCTCTGATGTTCTTCGTCTCTTTGATCCTCGCCCTCATCGCCCTGATCAGCTTCGCCACGCCCATCCCCATGGTGACGGGCATGAACCGCTTCTACCTCATGACCGCCGCCTGGGGCGTGCTCACGCTCTCGACGCTGGTGCGGGGGATTTGAGGCCGACCGGGCGCCTCCTTGCCGACGACGCGGCAGGCGGCGACCGGGACCGGCAGGCCTGGCCTGCCGGGTGCGTGGCCAGGCCGTGCCTGGCTCGCGCCTAGGGTTTGGGCGATTCCGGCTTTGCGCTGTCCGACTTGGCCGGCGTCGACGGGGCGTTCGCCGAGGCGTTGGGCTTGTTCGCTTGTTCCGCCAGATTGGTCAGGCCCGACATGAACGAGCATTGCTGGTGATAGGCCTGCGCATCCCTGAGCGCCAGCGAGGCGGGATAGGCGGCCAGCGAAGCCGGCGCGCCGTTCTTCATTCGCTTGGACATGATTTCTCCCATGATCTTGTCGCGGTTGGCGCGAATCTTGGCCGCGATCAGAGTGACCAACTGGTTCTGCAGCACCGTGGCATCGGCAAGCGTATTCGTGTCCTGGGCCAGAGCCGAGACGAGGTTCAGCGCCTGCGCCGCCGAGCCGCCGGTGAAGGCGCCCACGGTCGAGGCCACCATGGCCACCTCGCCGAGCAGGAACTTGCGCTCGGTGACTCGGATGAACATGCCGTCGACGAACTGCTCGCACAGCACGTCGGAGCGCTGAAGCAGCGCGTCCTGGACGAAATCGCGATTCTCGGGCCGCTCGCGGGCGTACTGGATCGCCGCCGCGCTCATGACCGGGACCGCGCGGTCGGAAAACGCGGTCTGGAACGCGTCGCCCCTGCGCCCCGCCTGGACCGTGGATTCGTCGACCACCGTATTGGTCACAGGGTCCACATAGGAGACCGCGACCGCATAATCCACCAGTTGCGCCGGCCGCATGGAATTGCGTGAACTGGTGCTCAGCCACTCGCAGCCGCCGATTGTGACGCACAGCGCCAGCGCGCCCACCCTTGCCAATACGTGTTCCATATCCCGCCCCCGAGCCAAACACGGGGACAGCTTTCGATTGCATTAACGATTGATCAATGCCCCCAGTACGTCTTCGACAACATTCTGAGGTTGTGTTACATATTTAATGCACCCCATTTGGGTGATCCGCTACGGCAGCCTTTCCCCCGCCGCTCGGCGACCCCATATTGGCGCCATGGCCAAAGCATCCCGTCCCGGCAAGCTCGGCGAGCGCTCCCAGCGCCACTTCGAGCCGGCGCCCCAGCAGGCGCTCGATCCCGCGCTCGCGAAGTCCCTGGGGCTCGACCCCGCTGACCTCTCCGTCGACCTCGCCGCGGGCGGGGCGTCGGCCACCGTGCAGGCGCTCTCGCGCCTGATCGAGGAGGGGCGGCCAGAGGTGACCGGCCAGCTCTGGGTGCCGCACCGGCCGCCGCGCCCGGAAAGTCCGAAGGCGGCGTCGCCTTCACCATGAAGAGCGATTTTGAGCCCGCCGGCGATCAGCCGCAGGCGATCGCCGAATTGTGCGCGCAGGCGCAGGCGGGCGAGCGCGACCAGGTGCTGCTCGGCGTCACCGGCTCGGGCAAGACCTTCACCATGGCCAAGGTGATCGAGACGCTCCAGCGCCCCGCCATCGTCATGGCGCCCAACAAGACGCTGGCGGCGCAGCTCTATGGCGAGTTCAAGAGCTTCTTCCCCGACAATGCGGTGGAATACTTCGTCTCCTATTACGACTATTACCAGCCGGAGGCCTACGTCCCCCGGACCGACACCTATATCGAGAAGGAATCCTCCATCAACGAGCAGATCGACCGCATGCGCCATGCGGCGACCCGCGCGCTGCTGGAGCGGGACGATGTGATCATCGTCGCCTCGGTGTCGTGCATCTACGGCATCGGTTCGGTCGAGACCTATTCGGCCATGACCTTCGATATCAAGGTGGGCGAGCGCATCGACCAGCGCGCTTTGCTCGCCGACCTCGTGGCGCTCCAGTACAAGCGCATCCAGTCGGATTTCGCCCGCGGCACCTTCCGGGTGCGCGGCGACGTGGTGGAGATTTTCCCCGCCCACTATGAGGACCGGGCCTGGCGCGTGAGCCTGTTCGGCGACGAGGTGGAGAGCATCTCCGAGTTCGACCCGCTCACCGGCCACAAGAGCGGCGACATGAAGAGCGTGCGCGTCTACGCCGCCTCGCATTATGTCACCCCGCGCCCGACGCTGATCCAGGCGCTCTCCGGCATCAAGGCCGAGCTGAAGGTCCGCCTCGACGAGCTCTACCGCATGGGCCGCCTGCTGGAGGCGCAGCGCCTGGAGCAGCGCACCCGCTACGATCTGGAGATGATGGAGGCCACCGGCTCCTGCGCCGGCATCGAGAACTATTCGCGCTGGCTCACCGGCAGGAAGCCCGGCGAGCCGCCGCCGACCCTGTTCGAGTACGTGCCCGACAACGCCCTCGTCTTCATCGACGAGAGCCATGTGACCGTGCCGCAGATCGGCGCCATGTATCGCGGCGACTTCCGCCGCAAGGCGACGCTGGCGGAATACGGCTTCCGCCTGCCGTCCTGCATGGACAACCGCCCGCTCCGCTTCGAGGAATGGGAGGCCATGCGGCCGCAGACCGTCCACGTCTCGGCCACCCCGGGATCATGGGAGATGGACCAGACCGGCGGCGTGTTCGTGGAGCAGGTGATCCGCCCCACCGGCCTCATCGACCCGCCGGTGGACGTGCGCCCGGCGCGCACCCAGGTGGACGACCTCCTCGGCGAGGTGCGCTCCGTGGCGGCGAAGGGCTACCGCACGCTGGTCACCGTGCTCACCAAGCGCATGGCCGAGGACCTCACCGAATATCTGCACGAGAACGGCATCCGCGTGCGCTACATGCATTCGGACATCGACACCATCGAGCGCATCGAGATCATCCGCGACCTGCGGCTCGGCGCGTTCGACGTACTCATCGGCATCAACCTGCTGCGCGAGGGCCTCGACATCCCCGAATGCGGGCTTGTCGCCATCCTTGATGCGGACAAGGAGGGCTTCCTGCGCTCGGAGACCTCGCTGGTGCAGACCATCGGCCGCGCCGCGCGCAACGTGGATGGCCGCGTGATCCTCTATGCCGACCAGGTGACGGGCTCCATGGAGCGCGCCATGGCGGAGACCACCCGCCGCCGCGAGAAGCAGATGGCCTACAACACCGAGCACGGCATCACGCCGGAGAGCGTGAAGAAGGCCATCGGCGACATCCTCAATTCCGTCTACGAGCGCGACCACGTGCAGGTGGACGCCGGCCTCGCGGAGGAGGGGGCGGCCTTCGGGCACAATCTCAAGGCGGTCATGGCGGACCTGGAAAAGCGCATGCGCGCCGCCGCCGCCGACCTCGACTTCGAGACCGCCGCGCGGCTGCGCGACGAGATCCGCCGGCTGGAGGCGACCGAGCTCGCGGTCTCCGACGATCCGCTCGCCCGCCAGGAGGCGGTGGAGGACAGGACCGGCGGCTTCCGCGGCCCGCGCAAAATATGGCCGCGCCGCCAACGAGCCGCCCAAGGAGCCCGGCAAGGCGAAGGGGCGGGGGCCAAGACGGGCGCGAGCAAGACGGGTGCGCCGGAAG
>NZ_JBNFNU010000056.1:0-16073 GCF_057364445.1 Xanthobacter sp. BG11Y11_SDJG | reverse complement strand
GCCGCGCGCGGCCGCCAGGCCCGGCGCCACGCTGTCCGGCAGGCGCACCACCTCCAGCGCCCGCGCCCGGTTCGGCAGGCGGCGGATGAACCCGCGCTCTTCCAAGGCGGTGATGAGGCGGTGGATGCCCGATTTGGAGCGCAGGTCCAGCGCCTCCTTCATCTCGTCGAAGGAGGGGGGGACGCCGGTCTCCTTGAGCCGCTCATGGATGAACCGAAGCAGATCGTATTGCTTGCGCGTCAGCATTCCTGGCCCCCGTTGCATGCCGGCCCCGGGCAGCCCTTGCCCCGCAGCCCTTGCCCCGCCGCCGATCCGTCCCCGCCGCCGCAACCAAGCGGAGAAACAAATCATGAACAATCCTTATCTGTTCCTTTTGTGTTCCGCAAGGGGTGAAGATCCCGTAGAGCCGCGCCCATGCGCCGCTTCCGGCGGCAGAACGCGCCTGCGGCCGGTCAATCCGCGAAGGGAATCACCCGGCACGGAGCGCCGGCGGGCGCGGCGGGCGCATCGGCATCGCGGATGAGCAGCCCGTCGGCCGCCGCGAGCACGGAGAGCAGGGAACTGTCCTGCACGGGAAGCGGCGTCGCCACGAGCCCGCCGGCGCCGTCGTCGGCGAGCGTGGCGCGCATGAAGTCCATGCGCCAGTCATTGGCCGGCATATCGCAGCCGAGACGCGCCGGCAGCGTGCGATAGGCCGGCGCCGTGTCGCCCTGGAGGGCATGCAGGAGCGGCACCAGGAACAGCAGCCCGCAGACATGGGAGGACACGGGGTTGCCCGGCAGCCCGAGCACCCGCATGGCGTCGCGCCGGCCGAACATCAGCGGCTTGCCGGGCCGGAGCGCGATCTTGTGCACCTCCAGTTCCACCTGCTCGGCCTTGAGCGCCGGCGCCATGAGATCGTGGTCGCCCACCGACGCGCCGCCGGAGGAGACCAGCACGTCCGCCCCCGCCGCCATGGCCTCGCGAATCGCGGCACGGATGGCGCCGAGGTCGTCGCGCACCACGCCGAGGTCCATCACCTGCGCGCCCGCGGCGCGCGCGATGGCGGCAAGCCCGAAGGCGTTGGAGACGACGATCTCGCTGTCGGCGCCCGTGCCGCGGCGGGCATCACCAGTTCGTCCCCGGTCTGCACCAGCGCCACGCGCGGGCGCCGCGCCACCGGGATCTCGGCATGGTCCATGGCGGCGGCCAGCATCATGGCGCGGGCGGTGATGCGCATGCCCGCGGTGAGGCCCGGCGCGCTTTGCGCGAAGTCGCAGCCGGCCTTGCGCACGTTGCGCAGTGCGGCGGTCGGCGCCGTGGTGGTCACGAGGTCGCCATCGCGCGCGGTGTTCTCCTGGATCACCACCGTGTCCGCGCCTTCCGGCAGCACGGCGCCGGTGAAGATGCGCACGCATTCGCCCGGCCCCACCGTGCCCGCGAACGGCCGGCCGGCGGCGGATTCGCCGATCACCTCAAGCTGTGCCGGGGTCGCGGCGATGTCGTCGGCGCGCACCGCATAGCCGTCCATGGCCGACATGTCGGCCGGCGGCTGGGAGCGGTTGGCGATCAGGTCGCGGGCCAGAACGCGGCCCGCCGCCTCCGCCACCGGCACCCACTCCTCGGCCAGCGGCTGGACCGGGCCGGCCACACGGGCGAGAGCCTCGGCAACGCTCATCAGGGCCATGGAGTGTCCTCGCGGGTCAGAGCGGATCGGCGCGGAAAGAACCGCTGCGGCCGCCGGATTTCTCCATCAGCCGCACGCCTTCGATGCGCATGGCGCGGTCCACCGCCTTGGCCATGTCGTAGACCGTCAGCGCCGCCACCGACACGGCGGTGAGCGCCTCCATCTCGACGCCGGTCTGGCCGGAGGTCTTCACGCGGGCGGTGATGACAAGGCCCGGCAGGTCCGGCTCGGGCGCAAGCTCCACCTCCACCTTGGAGAGCATCAGGGGATGGCAGAGCGGGATCAGCTCATGGGTGCGCTTGGCGGCCATGATGCCGGCGAGGCGCGCCGCGCCGAGCACGTCGCCCTTCTTGGCGTTGCCGGACAGGATCAGGTCCAGCGTCTCGCGCGCCATGGCGACCCGCCCCTCGGCCACCGCCTCGCGGTCCGTCACGGCCTTGTCGGAGACGTCCACCATGCGGGCGGCGCCCTGGGCGTCGAGATGGGTCAGAGCGGGTTTGGCGGGCGCGGTCATGGGCGGCGGGCGGTTCCTGTGGCGGCCGAAGCGGCAGGAATCGCCCCCGCCCGGCGCGCCGCAGTCTAGGCGCAGCGGCGCCGGGAGGATAGCGGCGCGCAGCGACGGGCCGATGCGGCCGCCGGGCTCCGTTCAGCGCAGGCGCGTCCAGGTCTGCGTCTTGCAGAGCGGCGCGACCACGCAGCCGCGGAGCTTCAGCGTGTCGTCGCCGTCGAGGGTCAGCGACCCGGAATAGGTCTTGCCGTCCTCGGCATTGTAGATGCTGCCGCCGGTCCATTCCTTCGGGCCGCCGGAAAATCCGGACATGATGGTGAGGTTCTTCAAGGCCCGCCCGCGCTGGGCGGCGTTGGCATTGGCCGTGTCCTTGAGGTTGGGATCGGCCTTCAGGCCTTCCGAGGACACGAGCCGCCCGCAGAGCGCGGCGCCGCACTTGTAGATCTCCACCTGCCCGCCCCGCGATGCGGTCTGCCAGAGGCCCGTGGGCTCGGCGGCCCGGGCGGGGGTGGAGAGCAAAGCGGCGATCACCGCCGCACCGAAGGACAACCCGGAGCAGACCTTGCGCATGACATTTCCTCCCATTCGATGCGGCCTCTGCGGGCCGTCTCGCCTATTAAGGAGGAAGATAACGTTTACGGCAAGGTCATGCGCTCAGCAGGAACGATGTAGCCGATGCGACATCCTCCTGCCGCATCAGGCTCTCGCCCACCAGGATGGTGCCGATGCCCACCGCGGCAAGCCGCGCCACATCGGCGGGCGTGAAGATGCCGCTCTCGCCGATGACGATGCGGTCCTTGGGCACGCGCGGCGCGAGCCGCTCGCTGGTGGCGAGGTCGGTCTCGAAGGTGCGCAGGTTGCGGTTGTTGATGCCGACGAGCTTCGACGCAGCCTCAGCGCCGGTCCAGCTCCGCGTCGTCGTGCACCTCCAGGATCGAATCCATGCCGAGGGCGGCCGCGCCTCGGCCAGGTCGAGGGCCAGCGCGTCGTCCACCGCCGCCATGATGATGAGGATGCAGTCCGCGCCCCAGGCGCGCGCCTCCACCACCTGGTAGGTGTCGTACATGAAGTCCTTGCGCAGCACCGGCAGGCGGGTGGCGGCCCGCGCCTCCTTCAGATAGTCCGGCGCGCCCTGGAAGGAGGGGGTGTCGGTGAGGACCGAGAGGCAGGTGGCGCCGCCCAATTGGTAGGCGCGGGCCAGCGTCGGCGGGTCGAAGTCGGCGCGGATCAGGCCCTTGGAGGGGCTGGCTTTCTTGATCTCGGCGATGAGCGCGGTGCGGCCTTCCGCCAGCGCGGCCTCGATGGCGCCGGCGAACGGACGCACATGGGATGCGCCCTGCACCGCGGCTTCCAGAGCGGCGAGCGGCCGGCAGCGCTTGGCGCAGGCGATCTCCTCGCGCTTGTAGGCCTCGATGCGGGTGAGGATGTCGCTCATCGGCCGCCCTCCGGGGCGAGGGCGGCGGAACCGCCACCAGTTTCAGGAGCCGGTCGCGGGCGGCGCCGGTGTCGAGGCTGGCGGCGGCAAGGGCGACCCCCTCCTTCAGATCGGCGGCGCGGCCGGCGACGAACAGGGCCGCCGCGGCGTTGAACAGCGCCACGTCGCGATAGGCGCCGGGGGCGCCGTCCAGCACGGCGCGCAGCGCCGCGGCATTGTGCACCGCATCGCCCCCCTTCAGCGCCGCGGCGGGCGCGCGGGCGAGGCCCACATCCTCGGGCGCGATCTCGAAGGTGCGGATGCGCCCGTCCTCCAGCGCCGCCACATCGGTCGAGCCGGAGATGGTGATCTCGTCGAGGCCGTCCGAGCCGTGCACCACGAAGGCGCGCTCCGAGCCCAGCTCCTTGAGCACCTCGGCGAGCGGGACGATCCAGGATTTCGCGAACACGCCCACCATCTGGCGCCTGACCCCGGCGGGGTTGGAGAGCGGGCCGAGCAGGTTGAAGATGGTGCGGGTGCCCATCTCCACCCGCGCCGGGCCCACATGCTTCATGGCCGGGTGGTGCGAGGGGGCGAACATGAAGCCGATGCCCGCCTCGGCGATGCAGCGGGCGATGCCGGCGGGATCAAGGTCGAGACGCACGCCGAGCGCGGCCAGGACGTCCGCCGCCCCGGACTTCGAGGACAAGGCGCGGTTGCCGTGCTTTGGCCACCGGCACGCCGCGCCGCGCGACGATGAACGACGCGCAGGTGGAGATGTTGTAGGAGCCCGACGCATCGCCGCCGGTGCCCACCACGTCCACCGCGCCGTCCGGCGCCGCCACGGGCAGCATCTTGGCGCGCATCACCGAGACCGCGCCGGTGATCTCGTCCACCGTCTCGCCGCGCACCCGAAGGCCCATGAGCAAAGCGCCGATCTGCGACGGCGTCGCCTCGCCCGACATCATCCGGTCGAACACGTAGGACGCTTCCTCGCGCGTCAGGCTGGCGCCGGTCGCCACCTTGCCGAGGAGGGGTTTGAACTGGTCCATGGCGGGTCCTTCAGGGTGTCACTCGTGCCGGGCGTCGGGCTGCTCCCTCTCCCGCTCGCGGGAGAGGGCTTTCGTGTTACCGCTTCCCCCTGCGGGCGTTGAAGTCGGCGGCGAGGTCGAGGAAGTTCTTGATCAGCGCGTGGCCGTTCTCCGAGGCGATGCTCTCGGGGTGGAACTGCACGCCGTGGATCGGCAGGCTCCTGTGGGCGAGGCCCATGATGAGGCCGTCCGCGGTCTCGGCCGTCACCTCCAGGTCCTGCGGCAGGCTCTCGCGCTCGACGATCAAGGAATGGTAGCGCGTCGCCTGGAAGGCGCGGTTGAGGCCGCGGAACACGCTTTTGCCCTGGTGGCGGATCTCGCTCATCTTGCCGTGCATGGGCGCGGGGGCGCGCACCACGTCGCCGCCGAACACCTGGCCGATGGCCTGGTGGCCGAGGCACACGCCGAAGATCGGCACCTTCTCGCCCGCCTTGGCGATCAGATCGAGGCAGATGCCGGCCTCGTTGGGGGTGCAGGGGCCGGGGGAGAGCACGATGGCGTCCGGCTTCTCGGCCAGCACCTCCTCCACCGTGACCTTGTCGTTGCGGTGGACGGTGACGCTGGCACCGAGCTCGCCGAGATAGTGCACGAGGTTGTAGGTGAAGCTGTCGTAATTATCGATCAGCGTGACGGTGGTCATGGGATGCTCCGGGCCCCGTGCGGCCCGTTTTTCCAAGGAGCCAGCGGGGGAGGTAAGGGCAGGGCAGGCGCAAGGTCAACAGCATGACGCACGCTGTCACCATCGCTCGCGGCGCATGGTCTCCATCCCTCACTGCCCCCTTTTGGCGCGGGCGGCGAAGCGCACCGCCTCCTCGCCGGCACGGAACAGGGCCTTGGCCTTGTTCACGCACTCCTGCTGCTCGCTCGCCGGCACGCTGTCATAGACGATGCCGGCGCCGGCCTGGACGTACATGCGCCCATCCTTGACGATGGCGGTGCGCAGCACGATGCAGGTATCCATCTCGCCATTGGCGCCGAAATAGCCGATGGCGCCGGCATAGATGCCGCGCTTGTCCTTCTCCAGCTCGTCGATGATCTCCATGGCCCGCACCTTGGGCGCGCCGGAGACGGTGCCGGCGGGAAAGCCGGCGGCGAGCGCGTCGATCACATCCAGGCGGGCGTCCATGCGCCCCTCGACGTTGGAGACGATGTGCATCACCTGGCTGTAGCGCTCGATGAAGAAGCTGTCCGTGACCTTCACTGTCCCGGTCTCGGCCACCCGGCCCACGTCGTTGCGGCCGAGATCCAGCAGCATCAGATGCTCGGCGCGCTCCTTGGCGTCGGCCAGAAGCTCCGTCGCCAGCGCCTCGTCCTCGGCGTGGGTGGCGCCGCGCCGGCGCGTGCCTGCGATCGGGCGGATGGTGACCACCCCGCCACGCAGCCGCACCAGGATCTCGGGGGAGGAGCACACCACCGAGAAGCCCTCGAAATTGAGATAGACCAGGAACGGCGCCGGGTTCACGCGCCTGAGCGCCCGGTAAAGCGCGAACGGCGGCAGCGCGAACGGGCTCTCGAAGCGCTGGGAGAGCACCACCTGGAAGATGTCGCCGGCGCGGATATAGTCCTTCGCCTGCTCCACCATGGCGCAGAATTCCGCCTCCGAGGTGTTGGAGGTGGCGGCCACCTCGCCGTGGAACGGGTCGGGCATGGGGTGCGCGATGGCGCGCTCCAGGCCCTGGACCACCTGCTCCAGACGGTCGAGCGCCGCCTCATAGGCCGCCTGCGGGCTCACGCCGGGCACGGGGCGCACGGGGGTGACGGCGGTGAGCTCGTCCTTCACCGCGTCGAACACGATCATGATGGTGGGACGGATCAGCAGCGCCTCGGGCACGCCGATGGGATCGGGCTTGGCCGGCGCCAGCGTCTCCATCTGGCGGACCATGTCGTAGCCGAGATAGCCGAACACGCCCGCCGCCATGGGCGGGGCGCCCTCCGGCAGGTCGATGGCGCTCTCGGCGATCAGCGCCCGCAGCGCCTCCAGCGGCTTGCCGGGGCAGGGGACGAAGGCGGCCGTGTCGGCGTCGGGCGTGCGGTTGATCTCGGCGGTGTCGCCCGAGGCGCGGAAGATCAGGTCCGGCTTCAGCCCGATCATGGAATAGCGTCCGCGCGTCTCGCCCCCCTCCACCGATTCGAGCAGGAACGCGTTGGGCTGATCGCCGGCGATCTTCAGGAAGGCGGAGACGGGGGTTTCGAGGTCCGCCACCAGTGTGGTCGAAACCACCTGGGCCTCGCCCTTCTGGTAGCGGTGCGTGAACAGCTCGAAGTCGGTGGGGGCGTTCATGGCGGGCCTCAGATTCCCGCCCCGGCGCCGACCGCCTGCGAAAGCACGCGCTGGTTGACCGTGACCCCCAGCTGCTGCTGGAGCGCGCCGAGATACTGCACCAGAAGGTCGTTCTCCATCTGGACCGAGAGCTGGCCGGCGATCTGCCGGTCCTGCGGGCCCTCGGGCGGAAGGGTGATCTTCGACACCTGGAACACGATGCGGTCCGGCGCCTCGGCCGCCGCCACCATGCCGACGGCGTCTTCCTTGGCGGCGAACACGTCGGCGACGGCTTCCGTCGAGAACGGCGGCGCGGCGCGGCCGCGCTGGAGGCCTTCGGCCACCCGCAGCGGCAGGTCGGCGCCGCCCGCCACCTGCGCGAGGGCGGTGCCGGACTTGGCCTGCTCGAACAGCGCCTTCGCCTTCGCCTCCACCGCCTGGGCGAGCGCATCGTCCTTGACGCGGACCTCCACCATCGCCCGGGCCTCGTCGAAGGTGCGGTCGCGGGCGGGGATGATGGCGTCGGTCTGATACCAGACGAAGCCGCCATTGCCGGGCAGCTGGATGGTGTCGGTCTCGACGCCCGGCTGGGCGGCGAAGGCGCCGGCGATCACCTCCGACCGTGCGGGCATCTCCACCGGCTGGCCGGCGGGATCGCGGCCCGAGCGGTCCACCGCATCGATCACGTCGAGCGTGAGGGAGAGCTTCTTGGCGATCTCGCCGAGCGTCGCGCCGGAGGCGCGCTCGTCCTCGATGGCGTCGTGCTGGTCGAGCAGCTCGCGCCGCGCCTTGGCGAGCGCCAGCTCCTTCTCGATCTCGCTTTTCACCTCGTCGAACGGCTTGCGGCTCGCCGGCTCGGCGCGGGTCACGTTGACGAGGGCGAAGCCGAAGCGGCCCTCGATCGGCGCGCTGGTGCCGCCCGGCTCGATCATGAACGCCACCTCGGCGATCTTGGGATCGAGGATCGAAGCCTTGGTCACCAGGCCGAGGTCGGTGTCGGAGGGCTTCAAGCCGCGCTCGGTGGCGATGTCGGAGAAGCTCGAACCCGCCTTGATCTTGTCGGACGCGGCGGCGGCGTCCTCCGCCTTGGAGAAGACGATCTGGCGCACCTCGCGCCGCTCGGGCGTGCCGAAGCGCACCTGTTCGCGGTCATAGACCGCGCGGGCCTCCTCCTCGCTCACCTTGACCTGGGCGGCGAGGGCCTCGGGGGTCAGCGCCAGCAGCGAGACCTTGCGGTATTCCGGCGCCCGGAAGGAGACCTTGTTGGCGTCGAAGAAGGCGCGCAGCTGGTCTTCCGTGGGGGCGGGCAGGGCGCCCACCGCCTCGGCGGTGACGAGGATATAGGCGGCGTCGCGCGCCTCGCTCTCATAGCGGTGCACGGCATCCACCAGGACCGACGGCACGGCAAGCCCGGTGCCGAGCGATTGGATCATCTGGTCGCGCATCATGCGGGCGCGCTCCAGCTGCATGAAGCGCCCCTCGGTCAGGCTGTTGGAGCGCAGGAGCTGGGCGAAATAAGCCGGGTCGAAGGCGCTTGCGCCCGGCCGGCGATAGGCCGGATTGGCGGCGACCGCCTCGGCCAGCTGCTGGTCGCTCACCGCGAGGCCGAGGCGCTTGGCCTCCGCCTCCAGGGTGGCGTCGGCGATCATCTGGTTCAGGACCTGGCGGTCGAGGCCGATGGCGCGCGCCTGCTCGGGCGAGAGGCCGCGCCCGGTCTGGCGGCCGATCTGCTGCATCTGTTCCAGATAGCGCGCGCGGAAGTCGTTGGCGGAAATGTCCGTGCCGCCGACGCTCGCGACCGTGCTCGCGCCGAAGCCGCGGAACACGTCGGCGATGCCCCAGACCGCGAAGGAGAGCATGAGCACCACGAGAAAGATCTTGGCGATCCAGCCGGAAGCGCCCTTGCGGAGTGTCTGAAGTGCCATCGTCCGTTCTTTGAAAGCATCGCGCCGGCCTCCGGCGCCCAAGGGCGCGCATCATAGGGATGGGGTTCCGCGCCCGCAACGGCGGCGCCGGCCGGTCGTTTGCGGGGGCCGCGGCACCAGCCGGCGGGACGCCGCGGGGAGAAATCGGCAGCGGCATCGAGGGACAAACGGCACTTGGCGCGCCGCGGGCCGCTCTGCTAGGTGGCGAGGCACCGAGATTCCGGAGGAAGCCATGCCCGCAACCCGCCGCCCGCTGATCGCCGGCAACTGGAAGATGAACGGGCTTAAGGCCTCCGCCGGCGAGCTGGCGGCGATCGCCGAAGGCTTCGACGCGGCGCTGCGCGCGCGCCTCGACCTCCTGGTGTGCCCGCCGGCGACGCTGCTGGCCGCGTTCGCGGCCCAGGCCACCGGGTCGGCGGTGATGCTGGGGGCGCAGGACTGCCACCCCGTCGCCGAAGGCGCCCATACCGGCGACCTCTCCGCCGAGATGCTGAAGGACGCCGGCGCGCAGGCGGTGATCGTCGGCCATTCCGAGCGCCGCGGCGACCACGGGGAGGGCGATGCGGTGGTGATGGCCAAGGTCAAGGCGGCCTGGCGGGCCGGCCTGCTGGCCATCGTCTGCGTCGGGGAGAGTCTCGCGGAGCGCGAGGCCGGCGAGGCGGCGGCGGTGGTGACGCGGCAGGTGCGCCAATCGATTCCCGAAGGGGCGAACGCCGCCAATCTGGTGGTCGCCTACGAGCCGATCTGGGCCATCGGCACCGGCCTCACGCCCACCCCGGGCGACGTGGCGGAGATCCACGGCACCCTCCGCCGCGTGCTGACCGAGCGATTCGGCGCCGAGGGGGAGGGCATGCGCATCCTCTATGGCGGCTCGGTGAAGCCCGACAATGCCGCGTCTCTGCTCGCCACCGCCGACGTGGACGGCGCCCTGGTGGGCGGGGCGAGCCTGAAGGCGGCGGATTTCCTGGCGATCGCGCGCGCCGCGCCCTGAACGGCGCGGCCGACCGGCCCCCGAGAAGGGGCGGCACCGCCGCCCCGAATTGGCTCAGGAAAAGGGGCGGCGGTGCCGCCCCGTATTGGCTCAGAACGACACGAGGCCGATCAGCTGGCGGATGAGGCTGAGCTCCTCGCCGCTGGTGGGCGTGGTCTGCGACACGAAGTCGAACACCTTGCCGTCCTTCAGGCCGTATTGGGCGATGCGGGTGACGCGCCGGTTCTTGTCGAAATAGACCGCGAGCACCTTCTGCTCGACGATCTCCGGCTTGAGGAACGCCACCTTCTTGGTGGTCTGCGAGATGTAATAGAAGACCTCGCCGTTCACCGTGGCGACCGTCGACGCGTGCCGAGCACGAGCAGCACCTGCTCCTGGCTCGATCCCACCGGAATCTGGTCCAGCGCGCCGTCGGCCAGCACATAGCCGCGCTGGTAGGTGCGGGTGATGCCGGAGATGCTGGTTCCCGCGCCGGTATTGCCGCAGCCGGAGAGCACCGCGAGCCCCAGCATCAGCGCTGCGCCGAAGGTCCAGCGCCGCGCACTTGGCGCGCCGCCGTTTCGCCAATCTGCCGCCGCCGCCTTCACCTGAGAACCCACGCGCATCCCCTTCGATCCTCCACGTCTTCGGAGCGGGCCGCAGCCCGCCGGCCTTGCGCGCGCCTTGTGGCCGCGCTACGCCGCTCGGCCAGAGGTGCGTACACCACTAATCCTGACCGACCCTTAAGAGCAATGTTCAACCTGTTTCGCCCCGCCGCGTCCCGACGTACCATCGAGCGCCTCTACGGCGGGATCGTGGCGCAGTCGCGGCATCCCCACTTCTATGCCGTCCTCGGCGTGCCCGACACGCCCGAGGGCCGGTTCGAGATGCTGGTGCTCCACACCGTGCTGGTCTGCCACCGCCTCAAGGGCGGCGGCGAAGCGGAGCGCGCGATGTCGCAGGACGTGTTCGACGCCTTCCTCGCCGACATGGACGCCGCCATGCGCGAGATGGGCGTCGGCGACCTCACGGTGCCCAAGCGCATGAAGAAGATCGGCGCCGCCTTCTACGGCCGCGCCGCCGCCTATGACGCGGCGCTGCAGGATCCCGACGACGGCGCCCTTGCGGCCGCGCTCGCCCGCAATATCCTGGATGGCGTGGCGCAGCCGCAGGCCGGCGCGCGCCCGCTAGCGCGAGCGCCGCGCGCACGCTCGAACGCACACCCTGGGAGACCCTGGCACGGGGCGAGATCGCCCTGCCGGCGCCCGACGCGGCGGAGGACCAGACATGACCGACACCCCTTCCGCCCCCGGGCCGATCTCGCGCATCGTTCCCGTGGTGGAGATGCCGCCCTCCGGGCTCGACATCACGCTGGAGCCAGGCGAGGCCGAGCGCGCCGCGCTCGCCCGCCATGTGGGCGTGCTGGCGCTGCCGGCGCTCACGGCGGTCCTGCACCTTGCGCCCGAAAAGGCGGGCGGCGTTCACGTGACCGGCCGGGTGGACGCGAGCGTTCGCCAGACCTGCGGCGTGACGCTGGAGCCGTTCGACGCGCCGCTGTCCGAGACGATCGACGTCCATTTCGTGCCGGCCGGAACGCCGGTTCCCGAGGCGGAAGAGGGCGAGGAGATCGATCCGCCGGACGAGATCGTCGGCGGTGCCATCGATGTGGGGGCGCTGGCGACGGAATTCCTGGTGCTCGGGATCGATCCCTATCCGCGCAAGCCCGGCGCGGTGTTCGAGCCGCCGGAAGAGCCCGCCGGCGCCGCTTCGCCCTTCTCGGCCCTGGCGCGCCTGAAGGATCGCCCGTGACGCGCGCAAAGTGTTGCGAAGAGGCATCAAGCCGCTATTGTCCGCGCGCCCGAACGCCGGCCGAGGCGCGTTCGCCGATTCCGCCCGCAAGCACGGCGGCAGCGCGCGCGCACTCGTCCCGCGGGAACGACGCGCGGTGAGCGCGCGTCGGTTTCGCCCCGGAGCGCCCCCGCGCCGGTTCCCTTCTTCCCGCTGCCAGAGCCTGGCGGAAGCGCTGCACCGATGAGCCAAGTCCGCATCGCCATCGACGCCATGGGTGGCGACCACGGCCCCGGGACCGTGCTGGCCGGCGCGGAGATCGCGCTCGGGCGGCACCCGGACGCGGCCTTCATCCTCTATGGGGATGAGGCACGCATTGCCCAGGTGCTGACGGCGCACCCGAAGCTGGCGGCCGCCTCGCGCATCGTCCACACCGACGTGGTGGTGGGCATGGACGACAAGCCCAGCATCGCGCTGAGGCGCGGGCGCTACAAATCCTCCATGTGGCGCGCGATCGACGCGGTGAAGCACAAGGAGGCAGACGCCGCCGTCTCCGCCGGCAACACCGGCGCGCTCATGGCCATGGCCAATTTCAACCTGCGCACCATGCCGGGCATCTCGCGCCCCGCCATCGCCGCGCTGTGGCCGACCCTGCGCGGCGAGAGCGTGGTCCTGGACGTGGGCGCCTCCATCGGCGCCACCGCCAAGAGCCTGGTGGAGATGGCGCTCATGGGTTCGGCCATGGCGCGGGTGCTGTTCGACCTGGAGAGCCCCACGGTGGGCCTGCTCAACATCGGCGTCGAGGAGATCAAGGGCGTCGAGGAGGTGCGCGAGGCCGGGCGCATCCTCAAGGACGAGCATTTGCCGGTGAACTATCACGGCTTCGTCGAGGGCAACGACATCGGCGCCGGCACGGTGGACGTGGTGGTGACCGAGGCTTTGCCGGCAACATCGCGCTGAAGACCGCCGAGGGCACCGCCAAGCAGCTCGCCGGCTATCTGCGCGCCGCCATGGGGCGCACGCTGCGCGCCAAGCTCGGCTATCTCCTGGCGCGCGATGCCTTCCAGGTGCTGCGCGAGAAGATGGATCCCGGCCGCGCCAATGGCGGCGTGTTCCTCGGCCTCAACGGCCTCGTCATCAAGAGCCACGGCGGCGCCGATGCGCAGGGCTTCGCCTCCGCCGTGGACCTCGCTTATGACCTCGTGCGCCACGAGCTTCTGGCGCGCATCGAGAACAACCTCGTCAACCGCCTCCCGCCGGCCGCGCCGGGCGAGGCGAGCGAACCTGCCGAGGCGGAAGGACAATCGTGAGCGGCATCAGGTCCGTGGCCCGGGGCATCGGGTCCTATCTTCCTCAGAACGTCGTCACCAATGCGGACCTGGCCGCCCGCATCGACACGTCCGACGACTGGATCGTCCAGCGCACCGGCATCCGCCAGCGGCATGTGGCCGCGCCCGGTGAGTTCACCTCCCATCTGGGCCTCAAGGCGGCCGAGCGCGCGCTCGCGGCGGCCGGGCTTTCGGCGGCCGACATCGATCTGATCGTGCTCGCCACCTCGACCCCGGACCAGACCTTTCCGGCGACCTCGGCGACCATCCAGGCCGAGCTCGGCATCACCCGCGGCGCCGCCTTCGACGTGCAGGCGGTGTGCTCGGGCTTCGTGTTCGCGCTTGCCACCGCCGATGCGCACCTGAAGACGGGCGCCTTCCAGCGCGCCCTGGTGATCGGTGCCGAGACCTTCTCGCGCATCCTCGACTGGGAGGACCGCGGCACCTGCGTTTTGTTCGGCGACGGCGCCGGCGCGGTGGTGCTGGAGGCGGAGGAGCTGCAGGCCGCGAAGGGCAGGGGGGTGCTCACCACGCACCTGCGCACGGACGGCCGCCACCGGGCCAAGCTGTTCGTGGACGGCGGCCCGTCGAGCACCGGCACGGTCGGCCATCTGCGCATGGAGGGCCGGGAGGTCTTCAAGCATGCGGTGGGCATGATCACCGACGTGATTGTCGACGCCTTCGCCGCCACCGGCGAGAGCGCCGAGAGCATCGACTGGTTCGTGCCGCACCAGGCCAACCGGCGCATCATCGATGCCAGCGCCCAGAAGCTCGGCATCGCGGCGGGGAAGGTGGTGACCACCGTCGATCTTCATGGGAATACCTCCGCCGCTTCCATCCCGCTGGCGCTCGACGTGGCAGTGCGCGACGGCCGGGTGAAGCGGGGCGACCTGGTGCTTCTTGAGGCGATGGGCGGTGGCTTCACATGGGGTTCGGCGCTGCTGCGTTGGTAAACGCGGCCTTAATTGCGTTGACCTTCCTCGCCTTGGGCGGCTAGTTTGCCTCAGGACGCCTTTTTCCCGAGCTTTGACCTCGGCCAAGGTCGTGCGGCTGGCTTTCCGTCACAAGGGTGAATTGTACCTGCTACACATGGAGGGGAGAGGTCGAGCCTCCGGCGCGGTGCCGCTTGGGGGCGGACGGTGCTCTCTTTTGGGTCGGGGAGAAATATGGCTGGACGGACAGTGACGCGCGCAGATTTGTGTGAGGCGGTCTACCAGCAGGTCGGCCTCTCCCGCACGGAATCGGCGGCGCTGGTGGAACTGGTGCTGCGTGAGATCGCCGATTGCCTGGTTCGCGGCGAAACCGTGAAGCTGTCCTCGTTCGGCTCCTTCGTGATCCGCGACAAGGGCGAGCGCATCGGCCGCAATCCCAAGACCGGCGAGGAAGTGCCGATCGAGCCGCGCCGGGTCATGGTGTTCAAGCCGTCGAGCATCCTCAAGCACCGCATCAACGGAACCACGCCCGACGGTGCCGACGTCGACTGACGCGGCAGCCGGAGCGCGCCGCGTCTGTTCGTGATGCGCCGTCCGGGGACGCGAGGACCCTTGCGTCTCGAGGCACGGCGGGTGCCGTGCCGTCACGCGCCGCGCGACCTGCTCTCCCGCTTGGCGCGTGCCCCTCAAGCCTGGTCCTCCACGATGGAAGGAGGGCCGCGCGAAGGGGCAAACGGCGGGTGACGCACCTGCACCGGAGCGGCGCACCGGACCCGTCGTAAGCCCGCCCGCCTTGCGGTCGCGGGGGCGACGGGACGGGTCGGCACCATCCGGCATCCTCTTCCGAGAGCGGCCATGGCCATGCGGGACCTGAAAACTTGGCTTGCGCGCCGCTGGGTGGCGGCGGCCGGGTTCATGGCGGGGGCGCTCCTCGCCACCTTGCCCTTGCTGCTCGCCGCCTATGCCCTGCCGCTGGTGCTGCTCTTCCTGCACAGCCCGGCCTACATGCTGCACCAGGTCGAGGAGCATACGGGCGACCGCTTCCGCAGCTTCGTCAACGAGCGGGTCTTCGGCGGCCGGGAGGCGCTCACCGTCGCCGCCGTCCTCGTCATCAATGTCCCGGTCGTGTGGGGCCTCAATCTGGCGGCGCTCTATGCGGCCTATCTGTGGGGCGCCGGCTACGGGCTGGTGGCGCCCTATGCCATGCTGGTAAACGGCATCACCCATATCGGCGCCGCAGCCCACCTGCGCTGCTACAATCCGGGGCTGGGGACGGCGCTGGCCGTGTTCCTGCCGCTCAGCCTGTGGACGATCCTGACGATCGGGCCGGTGGGCGCCGGCTTCCAGATGGCGGCCCTGGGCCTTGCGATCGTCCTACACGGGCTCATCATCGCGGACGTCCTCCTGCGCCTCCGGCGGATCGGGCCTGCCACGCCGCTTTAACGGGCCTGCCCGCCCCGCCCGGCTTCGCATTCTTCATGAGGCGCCGGCCGCACCGCCTTTTCCCGCCTTCCTTTTCCCGCCCCCTGACTGGCGCTATCATCGCCGCTCAGGCGGCCAGCGATTCGGCCGGAATGCGCCGCGCCCGCCGGCTTGAGCGCAGCGCCATCGGGCGCCCGGCGGAAGGCGTCAGGCAGGAGGTCCAGTGGGCGACGCACGCGACACCTCGAAGGCCCCGGACGCCTTCCGCACCATCAGCGAGGTGGCCGAGGACCTCGACCTTCCGCAGCACGTCCTGCGCTTCTGGGAGACGCGCTTCACCCATATCCGCCCGGTGAAGCGGGGCGGCGGGCGGCGCTTCTACCGCCCCGAGGATGTCGACCTGCTGCGCGGCATCCGCCACCTGCTCTACTCCGACGGCTACACCATCAAGGGGGTCCAGAAGATCCTCAAGGAGCACGGCATCCGGCACGTGCAGGACCTCGGCGTCGAGCACGACGTGGCGGTGATGCGCAGCGCGCGCGAGACCGGCGCCCAGGACGGCGTCACCTTCGGCGGCCTGCTCGGACTTCTGCCGCGGCGCCGGCCGCGCCCCGCTGCGGACGACGCGATCCCGGCCATGGATGAATTGCCGCTGCCGTTCCCGATCCCGAGGCGGACCGGGAGGCCGGACGCGATGTGCCGCCGCTCGACATTCCCCTGCGCCAGCGGTCCGCCGCCCAGCGGCCCCCGGCCGCCGCAGGACGGACGG
>NZ_JBNFNU010000055.1:0-16199 GCF_057364445.1 Xanthobacter sp. BG11Y11_SDJG | reverse complement strand
CGGGCGGCATCGAGCGCGCCCTCCAGATAGCCGGCGGCGGTGGCGGCGGTCTCCGAGCCGGCGAGGTGCAGCTTGTCCGCCATCATCGGCCGGCGCAGCAGCGGGTGGGAGACCGGGACGTGCTCCGCCTGCGGCTCGGCGCGGTCGCGCGCGGTGGCGGTGAAGGGGGCGCGCGCCCAGTCCTGGTAATGGGGCTCACCGGCCTCCAGCGGCAGACCGAACACCTGCGTCATCTGGCTGGAGATGAGCATGGGCAGGCCGGCCTCGAAGGTCTCGCGCGCCTGCGGCCCGAGCGCCAGGAAGCCCGCGAGCGCGCCGGCCGGCCGCCCTCACCGCTCGCGTCGTAGATCTCCCCCAGCACCGCCTGCTCGTGGGTGACGAAGGCGTTGCCGGTGAGACCCGCCGCGCGCCAGGAGGCGTCCGCGTAGCCGATGGCCACCTTGGCCTGCGCAGCCATCCAGGTGGCAGTGTTTTCCATGGCCTCCATCGTCTCGGCGTCGAGCGCGGGCGTGAAGGTGACGTTCGCCGCGAGGAGACGGGGCGGCAGGCACAGCACGGCGCGGCGCGCCGGCACCGCGATCTCGGCCTCATCCACGCAGAAGGTCAGCACCAGATGGTCGCCCGCATTCTCCACACGGGTCAGCACATGGCCGAGCGCGAGCGCCTGCGGGTCGAGCGCGCCCGCGAGGCCCTCCACCAGCCCGGCCATGCCGCCGGCGAGCCGGAACGCGCCGTCGTGGAAGGTCTGGCCCTCGATGCGCTTCGGCGTCTTGTCCGCCTCGGTCAGATGGAGCGTCACGCCGCCGTCGCTCTGTTCGACCCGCGACAAGCCCAGATCAGACACGAGGCGCGCCATCAGCGGCTGGGTGTCGGGCCAGAACCAGGTGGGCCCGAGGTCCAGCTTCGCGCCGCTGGCGCAATGCGCGGTGAGGATGCGCCCGCCGAGGCGGTCTCTCGCCTCGAACAGGCGGAAGGGCTGGGCGCGCCGCGCGAGCTGGCGCGCGAGCGCCAGTCCCGAAAGGCCGCCGCCGATGATGGCTGTCTCCAGCATGGCTCATCCTTGAAACGCGATCCGTTCCAAGGGGGCCTTGCAAGAATCGCGCGAGATGCTGGCCGGCAGCGTGAAACCGCGCCCGTCCGCGCCGGACCATACGCTTGGCACGCTTCTTGATCCGCACGCTCCGACGCCCGACCCCAGAGGAGTTTGCTATGAACGTGACGTCGGAATTCGCCCAATCCTCGCTGGACGAGATCAAGGCGCTGCTCGACGGCGGGACCCTCACCATCTATTCGGTGGCCCGCCCGGTCTCGGCCGACCACGCGGTGGATCGCAGCGCCGTGCTCGCCACCTTCACCTTCGCGACGCCCGCGTTCGGGCCAGCCGCCGACGGCTTCGAGACGCCGGCCTTCGTCGCCAATCCGGTGGCGGCCAACAGCGTCGGCACCCCCGGCTTCGCCCGCGCCCGCAGGGCGGACGGCACCACGGTGGCGGACTTCTCGGTCGGTCCCGGCCCGCGCGAGATCAAGCTCGCTGAGGTGTCCTGCTCGCCCGCGCGCCGGCCAGGGTGGTGAGCCTGAAGATCGACACGGAGGGCGGCTGGCCGGAGCGCCCGGACTATTACGACGCCCATCCGCGTCCCGGCTACTCCCTGCCCAAGGTGTTCTGAGCGCAGGCATTGGCACAGATGTCCGACATTCGACAGGAGATCGCGCCCATGAGCACGGCCGAACGCGGCGCCCTCGTCAGCACCGACTGGCTGGCGGACCACCTCGGCGATACCGCCGTGAAGATCCTCGACTGCACCTGGCACCACGCCTCGACCAATCTGGACGGCCGCACCCAGTATCGCGGCCGGCATTTGCCGGGCTCGGTGCATTTCGACATCGACAACATCGCCGACAAGTCCAGTCCCCTCCCCCACATGCTGCCGTCGCCGGCGGAGTTCGGGAAGAAGGTGGGGCTGCTCGGCGTCTCGAACACCGACCGCGTGATCGTCTACGACCGCCTGTTCGGCGGCTCGGCGGCGGCGCGGGTGTGGTGGATGTTCAAGGTGTTCGGCCACGACGACGTGGCGCTGCTCGACGGCGGCTACGCCAAGTGGCAGGCGGAGAAGCGGCCGGCCGAGATGGCGCCGGTGCGGCCCGAGCCCGCGACCTTCGAGGCGGCGTTCCGGCCCGAGCTGGTGCGCTCGCTGGCCGACATGAAGGCGAACCTCCACACCGGCGCCGCGCAGGTGCTGGACGCGCGCGGCCCCGCCAAGTTCGACGGCAGCCAGGAGGACGTGTTCCCGGTGAAGAAGCCGGGCCACATCCCGAGCAGCCTCAACGTGCCGTGGGGCGACTTCATCACCGAAACCGGCGCCTTCGCCGGCCCCGAGGCGATCCGCGCGCGCTTCGCCGCGGCGGGCGTCGACCTGACCCGGCCGATCGTCGCCACCTGCGCCTCCGGCACCATCTCCTGCGTGCTGGCGCTGGCGCTCCACCTCATCGGCGAGAGCGCGGCGGTCTATGACGGCTCGTTCGCCGAATGGGGCCTCGCCGACGACACGCCGATCGCCGCCTGACGGGAGCCAAGCTCATGCCGACATTGATCAAGACGACCCAGGACGGCCGCCGGCTCGAAGTTGCCGGCCTCGCCATCCTCCTGGACGGCCAGCTGGAGGCCTTCGAGCTGATCGAGGTGAAGCTGCACCCCAACCGCCGCCGCATCTGGGAGGCCATGCCGGAGGCGACCCACATTGCCGGCCGCGTGCCCCTGACGAAGGACGAGGCGGAGGCGGTGCTGGAGGCCTTCAAGCAGGCGGAGGCGGAGATCCTCAAGAGCCCGGCCGCCATCAACGAGCGCTTCCGCATCGCCGCCATGTGGAAGGCACGCGAGCAGGGGATCGAATGATCGCCGGCGCCGCGCCTCACCGTTCGGGGGCGCGCGCGATCTGAGCCGGCGGTGCGGATGCGCCCCGCACGACGACAAGCCCGCCCGCGGCGCGGTTGCGGGCGACGGCGAGGCGCGATTCCCCATCCTCGGCGCCGAAGCAGACGTTGAAGTCGTCGCACTCGGCGCACACCGGCGCGGTGCACAGCGTGAAGCCGGCGGTGCCGCAGACCATGCGGTAGAGGAACTTCTTCCACTTCATGTCATGGGAATTCTTGCGCTTCAGCGGCGCGAAGTGGCGCGCCATCAGCTCCGACAGTTCGCCGCGGTCGCGCAGCCCGAGATCCTGCCACAATGATGCGGCGCCTTGGCCCGGCGGGCGATGAGGGCGACCAGTGCCGTCTGCAGCCGGCCGCCGCCGGAGGCGTACATGGCGAGGATGTCACGGATGTTGCGCTCCTCCTCGTCCACCTCCACCGCCTGGTCCGGCACGAGCCGGGCGATGTCTTCCACGCGCCCGGGAAACATCTCGCCGACCAGCGCCAGCAGCGCGCCGCGCTCCAGCCCGAGCCCGGCAAGCGCGCTGCCGCAGCCGGCGTCCGCCTCCGACAGCGCGAGCGCGAGCACCGCCGCCACCACGTGCCGGTCGAACCGGTCGAACGCCGGTGCGGCCGGCGTTTCCATCAGGGCGCCATAGACATCGGCGGCGACCATGGGTCCCTCCTCAAGCGGCGGCGCGATCCGGGCCGTGGATCTGGCAGCTCGCCGGGCACACCCGGGCGCAGGCGCCGCAGCCGATGCAGGCGCCGCTGTCGTGCATGGCCATCACCTTCTTCTCGATCTCGTCGTCCTCGTCGTCGTCGAGCAGGACGAGCTCGCCCTCCTCGTTGATCCCCTTGAGGATCATGACGTCGCGGCCGCAGACCTTGTAGCAGCGGCCGCAGCCGATGCATTTGTTCTTGTCGATGTCGAGCAGGTAATCGGGCTGCCAGGCGCGCCCGTCGCGGGTTTCGTTTGACATGGCTCTTCAGCCCTTTCCAAAGCTCTGCCTGCGGCGGTCCGGTCCAGTGCGGACCGCCGTTGGTACCTGCATTCGGCAATTTCAGCGCGGCGCCGGGGCCGAGGCGCGCTGGCCTCGGCTCAGGCGGCTTCCAGGCTCTTCAGCTCGGCGCGCTTCTTCTCCAGCTCGGCGAAGGCGTCATGCGCCTTCTTCGCCACGTCCATGATCTGTTCCCAGTTGATGGGCAGCTCTTCCGAAAGGTCGTGCAGGTCCATCTTGGACTGCGTGGCCTTGGCGGAGAGCTTCTTCAGTTCGGCCTTGAGGGCTTCCACATCGCTCATGGGGCACCTTTTACTTGGAGCTTTCAGTAATTGGCGACGGCCGGGAACTTCTCGATCATCTCGATGCCCGACTTGACGAACTTGTCGCCTTCCTCGGCGAGCTTGGCGAGATTGTCGAAGCCGTAGCGGTGCACGTCGCGCAGCTGCTTGTTGACGACGATGAGCCGGCCGCCGATGAGCACCATGCGGCCGAAGCCCTCGTGGCTCATCTTCAGCATGGGGGAGATCATCACCCCGGTGGCCTTCTCGATGGACAGGCACACCGCGTTGAAGAACAGCTCCATGCGCCAGATGGTGTCGGGATCGGGATCGCCGATGATCGGCAGCGCGCGGCGCGCCTCCTTGTCGACGATGTAGGGCTCCAGCAGTTCCAGGTCCGCCTTGCCCTCCCAGGCGCCGTGCGAATCCTGCGCGCGCCAGATCTTGATCAGCTCCTTGATGAAGGGGTGATCCTTGGCGGCCGCGATCGCCGCCTCCCGGGCGGCGTCCTTGTCGATAACCGGCGCGTCGGACATGGTTTCTTCCTCACTCGTCGTCGAAGTCGAAGCTGCGGTCCTGACCCTTGCCCATGACCTTGCGCAGCCAGGGCGGCGGATTCCCCTTGAGCACGCCCTCCAGCTTCACGATGAGATCGGAAATCTCCTCGGGCTGGGCGACCTTCATGGGGTGGATGTTGTTGGCCACCACGCGCGCGGCGCCGGAGCCGCCGATGGCGGCCACATAGAGGATGGCGCAGTCCTTGATCGCCTCGATCTTCGGGGCGAGCTTGTCCTCGTTGCCATCCTCCTTGAGGTCGCCGTCGAACGCGATCGCCTCGACGAAGTGGTGGCCCTCCGGCCCCACCTCGTAGATGGCAATGTTCTTGGCCCAGCCGAAATGCGCGTCCACGCGCTTGAGGTCCTGGGTGGCGAAAGCGACTTTCATGGGCGGATCCCCTTCACGCTCGACTAGTGGGAGGTGGGCGCGGCGGCGCCGTGGCCGTGCGCATCGCCGCCCGCCCAGGTGTCCGGCGTCGGCTCGTGGTTCTCCTCGTGGTCGGCCATCACCAGGTTCGCCAGATGGAAGACGAGGTCGCGCGTGCCGCGGTAACCCACCGAGAGCAGGTGTCCGGCGCCGAGACGGTCGAACATGGGAATGCCCACGCGGTAGAAGGGAATCTTGAGCCGCGCCGCCGCCTGGCGGCCGTGGGAATGGGTGACGAGCAGGTCGCCGCCGCGCTCCTTGGCCCGCGTCTCCAGGTCCTCCAAATCGCCGATCAGCACCTCGTCGGCAGGCAGGCGCTCCAGCACCGGCGACGGGGTGGTGGTGACGGCGGCCACCAGGTGGCCGCCCATTTCGTGCAGGAACGAGCCCACGTCGAACAGCAAATCGGGCTCCGCGCCCATGGCGACCTTGCGGCCGCCGAGATGGAAGTGTCCGTCCAGCATGGCGTCCACCAATTGGCCGCGCTGGCGGCGATACTTCAGCGGCACCGGCCGGCCCGAGATCTGGGAGAGGTGCATGATGAAGGCATCGTTGGGCGCAAGCCCGCACAGGCGCTCGAACAGCACAAAGGGCACCCCGGATTTCTTTTCCATCGCCTCGCCGGCGCGGCGCATCTGGGCGCCGATGCAGAGGGTGTGCGCCGCCTCGGCGAGCGTCGCGATCTCCTCGACGCCGATGCCGCCGATGGTGGTGGGGGAGAAGTCTTCCGGGATGTGTCCGTCCAGCGAGGCGGCGAGGTCCGGCAGGAAGGAGGGCTTGAGGCCGAAATCCTCGATGATGGTGCGCAGTTCGTCGAGATCGCCGGGGGTCAGGTGGCAGCCGGGCAGCACGGTGACACGGCTCTCGTCCTTCGGCGTGCCGAGGGCGGGCTTCACCAGCACCTCAACCATTTTGGCCACGGTCTTTTCCCAGCCGTCCTGGAACGCATCCTTGAAGTCGGGGGTGGAGACATAGACCATCGGGAAATCGGCAAGCTGGGGGTGCTTCTCGCGGATCAGCTTGATGTAGCCGTCCACGTCGTCGCCCTTGGTCTCGGTGACGCCGGTGGAGCAGATGCCGATCATCTCCGGCTTGGTCCGGTTGTAGATGTTGAGGATCGCCTGCTCGACGTTCTCGTAGCCGCCCAGCACGGTCGCCACCTCGCTCATGGCGGTGGTCTGCATGGGGATGGCTTCCTTGAAGTGGCGCACGAACAGCACCAGGCCGAACGAGGTGCACCCCTGCGAGCCGTGCAGCAGTGGCATGGACTTGCGCACGCCCATGAAGGCGAGCGCACCGCCGATGGGCTGGCTCATCTTCAGCGGGTTCACCGCGCACGCCTTCTTGGGAACCGTGACGATGGCCATGGCGCTACTCCGCCGCTTCGAGGGCGGGGGCGAGAAGGCTGTCGAGCAGGCTCTCGATGCGCTCCTCGCAATTGCCGCAGCCGGTATTGGCGTCGGTCGCCGCGCGCACCTCGGCGATGTTCCTGAGCCCCTTCTCGCGCACCAGGTCCTCGATGGTGCCGACGGTGACGTTCTTGCAGCCACAGGCCTTGCGGGCGCGGCGCTTCAATTCCGCAGCGAGCGGATCGGGCGCGATCTCCGGCGCAGGCGGGCAGCCGGCGCGGGAGGCGGGGCGGCGACAACGCCCATGGCCTCGAAGATCTCCTCGATCCGCCCGCTGCAGGCCCCGCAGCCGCCGGAGGCGTGGGTGTGCGTGCGCACGCCCTCCACCGTGGTCAGCGCGTGAGCCGTCACGGCGTCCTCGATGGTACCGAGGTCGACGCTCTTGCAGTTGCAGATTTTCTTGGTCCGGCGGGCGGCCTCCGCCTTCACGGGATCGGCGGCGAGCGCGGCGGCCTCCGCCTCCATCTCGGCGAGGGCGCGGTTCTGCCAGGAATTCTCAGGGCTGTCCCAGGGGGCGGGCTTGCGCACCTGTTCCCACACCGGATTGTAGAGCGCCTTGTCGATCTCCTCGACCAGCTTCACCATGCCCACATAGCCCATATAGGCGTGGTGGCGTTCCTGGTTGATGTCGAGCCAGGGCATCGCGGCCTTCAGCGCGATGAACTGCGAGCGGCCGCCGGAGAGCATGATGTCGGCCTTCGCATCCTTGAGCATCTTGTACATTTCGCGCGGCGTCATGTCCTCGATCATGTGGGCGTCCTGGCCCATCAGCTCCTTGATGCGCTCCTTGTCCTCCTTGGTGGACTTCTTCACCGAGGTGCCCACAAGGTCGAGGCCGGCCTCCTGGAGCGCGGCGACGACCGACCAGGACTTCACGCCGCCGGTGATGAGCAGCACCTTCTTGCCGGCGAAGCGCGGCTTGAACTTGGCGATCGCGTCCCAGGCCTTCTTCTCCTCGCGGGCGATGAGCGCCTCGGTGCGCGCCATCAGCTCGGCATCGGCGCCGCGCTCGATGAGCATGCGCGCGATCTCGCGCAGCGAGTCGGAGGAATCCTCGATGCCGTAGAACGAGCCCTCGAAGAACGGGATGCCGTAGCGCTCCTCCATCTTGCGGGCGACGTTGATCATGGCCTTGGAGCACACCATCATCGCCGCCTTGGCGCGGTGCGAGGAGGCGACGTCCTTGTACTTCCCGTCGCCGGAGATGCAGGCGAGGATGCGGATGCCGAGCTCGTCCAGCAGCGGCTTGATCTGCCATAATTCGCCGGAGAGATTGTATTCGCCGATGATGTTGATGTCGTAAGGCGTCGTGTATTCCGGCTCCTCGGTGCCGATGACATGGTCGAGGATGGCCTCGCCCGCGAGCTTGTTGCCGAGATTCTTTGGGCCGACGAAGCCGGGCGCGTTCACCGGGATCACCGGCGTGCCGAACTTCTCCTTCGCCGCCTTGCAGACCGCGTCGATGTCGTCGCCGATCATGGCGGGCACGCAGGTCTGGTAGACGAAGATCGCCGGCGGGTCGTACTTCTCGATGATCTCGCGGATCGACTTGAACAGCCGCTTCTCGCCGCCGAACACCACGTCGGTCTCGTTGATGTCGGTGGTGAAGGAGGTGCGCCAGAGGTTCGAGCCGGAGGATTTCGCGCCGCGATTGTCCCAGCTATTGCCCTCGCAGGCGATGGGGCCGTGCACCAGGTGGGCGACGTCCGTGAAGGGCTGGAGCGCGATCTTCGCGCCGTCGAAGGCGCAGCCGCCGGCGGCGCGCCGGGCTGCAGCTGCTTGGTGCAGCTCCTTTTCTTCTCGGCGTCGGACTTGTTCTGGTTCTTCGCGCAGCCGGGCTCGTTGAAGACCTCCTGGATCGTGGCCGAGAGCGAACTCATGGGTCTCACTCCTTCATCGAGCGGTTGGCGGCGAGCGGACGGCGGCGGGCGTTGGATGTCTGTCGGTCGCGCCCACGGCGCGCGGGCCGGGGTCGCCGCAAAATCTCCTGGAGGAAAACGCCCGGGCGCGAGGCCCGGGCGGGTCGTGCGTGCGCTTCGGTCAGCGGATGATGTCGAAGCTGTAGTCGGTCTTGGACGGCACGTTGGTGTTGCGGTCGATCTCGTCGAAGATCTTGTCGAGGATCGTGATCAGCACGTTCATGCCGCCCTGATAGCCCCACACCGGACGGCGGTGGTGGTGGTGGCGGTCGAACACCGGGAAGCCGATGCGGATCAGCGGCGTGCCGGTGTCGCGCTCGAGATACTTGCCGTAGGTGTTGCCGATCAGGAAATCGACCGGCTCCGTGAACAGGAGCGAGCGCATGTGCCACAGGTCCTTGCCGGGATATGCCTTGCAGTTGGCGCCGAACGGCGAGGTGTCGAACAGCGCCTGCACCTTGTCGGCCCATTTCTGGGTGCCGTTGGTGGCGAGCACGTGGGTCGGCTCGGCGCCCAGCTCCAAAAGGAAGGCGGCAAGGCCGAGGCACAGGTCCGGATCGCCGTAGATCGCGAATTTCTTGCCGTGGATGTGGGCGTTCGAGTCGGCGATGGCGTCCACCAGGCGGCCGCGCTCCTTGGCGAGCTCCTCGGGGATCTCCTTGCCGGTGAGGCGGGCGATCTCCATGAGGAAGCGGTCGGTGCCGCCGACGCCGACGGGGTGGTTGAGCGCCACCACCTGCTGGCCGTGATTGGCGATCATGGGCAGGGTCTTCTCGGTGCAGTATTCCTGCATCGAGATGGTGGCCTTGGCGTGGAGCGCGTTCGCCGCCTCCTCCAGCGTGGTGCCGCCGTCATACATGCGGAACTCGCCGTCGGTGGGGGTGTCGAACACCTCCGAATTGTCAACCAGGATGGTGTGGTCGACGCCGAACAGGTTGAAGATGCGCTTTACCTCGCGGGTGTTGCCGACCGTGTAGCCGTCGAACCCGCCGATGAAGTTGATGCTCTCGTTGGGCGCACGCTCCAGCTTCGGCGCGGTGCCGGCCTTTCCGTCCCAGAAGTGCTCGAGGATGCCCTTGAGCGCGTTGTCGTAGCCGGTGACGTGGCTGCCGACGAACGCCGGGGTGTGGGCGAAGGGCACGTCGAACTCGGCCGGGACCGAGCCCTTTTCCTTCGAGGTCTTGATGAAGGCGTTGAGGTCGTCGCCGATCACTTCCGCCATGCAGGTGGTGGAGACGGCGATCATCTTCGGCTTGTACATGGAATAGGTGTTGGCGAGGCCGTCAATCATGTTGTTGAGGCCGCCGAACACCGCCGCGTCCTCGGTCATGGACGAGGAGACGCACGAGGACGGCTCCTTGAAGTGGCGCGAGAGGTGCGAGCGGTAGTAAGCCACGCAGCCCTGCGAGCCGTGCACGAAGGGAATGGTCCCCTCGAAGCCCACCGCCACGAACACCGCGCCGAGCGGCTGGCAGGCCTTGGCGGGGTTCACGGTGAGCGCCTCGCGGGCGAAGTTCAGCTCCTTGTATTCGGGCGTCTTGGCCCATTCCCGCACGCGCTCGACTTCGGCCGGATCGCGGGGGTTCTCGAACATCTTCTTCTTGTTGGCCAGCATCTGCTGGTACTCGGGACCACGGAAAAGCTCGAAGTGATCGAGCACATTGTCAGCACTCTGTGGCATGACGAACCCCTTTGATCTCTCGAATTGGCGATTGTCCGCCGTGCGCCCCCGCCCGGAGGCGGGGGCGGCGTGGCGGAAGGTTCATTCCGCCGCCAGGAGGGTGGGCTTGGGCGCCGCCTTCCAGGGCGCCTGCGTCATCTTCCAGACCGGCGAGTTGATGGCCATGTCCATGTCGCGCGCGAAGATCGCGAAGCCGTCATAGCCGTGGTAGGGGCCGGAATAGTCCCAGGAATGCATCTGGCGGAACGGCACGCCCATCTTCTGGAACACGTACTTTTCCTTGATGCCCGAGCCGACCAGGTCCGGCTGAATCTTCTCGACGAACTTCTCGAACTCGTAGCCGGTCACGTCGTCATAGATGATGGTGCCATCCTTGACGTAGTGCTGGGCCGTGCGCTGGTAGTCGTCGTTGTGGGCGAACTCGTAGCCCGTACCGACCACTTCCATGCCCAGGTCCTCATAGGCGCCGATGACGTGACGGGGACGCAGGCCACCCACGTACAGCATCACGGTCTTGCCCTCGAGGCGCGGGCGATACTTGGCGATCACCGCGTCCATCAGCGGCTGGTACTTGGCGATGACGCGCTCCGCGCCCTCCTTGATCTTGTCGTCGAAGTAGCTGGCGATCTTGCGCAGCGACTCCGCGATCTTGGACGGGCCGAAGAAGTTGTACTCGCACCACGGGATCCCGTACTTCTCTTCCATGTGGCGCGAGATGTAGTTCATCGAGCGGTAGCAGTGCAGCACGTTGAGCTTGGCCTTCGGGGTGGCCTCCAGCTCGGCGAGCGAACCGTCGCCCGACCACTGCGCCACCACGCGCAGGCCCATCTCCTCGAGCAGGATGCGCGAGGACCAGGCGTCGCCGCCGATGTTGTAGTCGCCGATGATGGCGACGTCGTAGGGCGACGGCTCGAAGCGCGGCGCCGCGTCGGCCGGAATCTTGTCGAAGATCCAGTCGCGGATGGCGTCGTTGGCGATGTGGTGGCCGAGCGACTGCGACACGCCGCGGAAGCCCTCGCACCGCACCGGCACGATGGTCTTGCCGTCATACTCCTTGGACTTCGCCTTGGAGACCGCCTCGATGTCGTCGCCGATGAGCCCGATCGGCATTCGGACTGCACCGTGATGCCGTTGTTCAGCGGGAACAGTTCCTGGATCTCGTCCATGATCTTGGCAAGCTTCTTGTCGCCGCCGAAGACGATGTCCTTTTCCTGGAAATCGGACGTGAACTGCATCGTCACGAAGGTGTCGATGCCGGTCGTGCCGATGTAATAGTTGCGGCGGGCGGCCCAGCTATACTGGCCGCAGCCCACCGGTCCGTGGGAGATGTGGATCATGTCCTTGATCGGACCCCACACCACGCCCTTGGAGCCGGCATAGGCGCAGCCGCGGATGGTCATCACGCCCGGGATGGACTTGATATTGGACTTCACGCCGCAGTCCGACTTGCCGGCCTCGTGCACGTTGAGGTGCTTGGCGCGGCGCTTGGCGGTCTTCTCCGGATAGACCTTCAAGACCTCGTCGATGATTTCCTTGTTGCGCGCCTTGATCTCGGCGACGCTCTGGGATTGAGCCAGGCTCATCTTGGATCTCTCGCTTTAGAGGGCGGTGGCCGGCCCGCCGGGGGCCGGCCGTCGGGGTGTCAGACGGCGAGTTCGGCGGCGGTCTTGCCGACTTCGCTCTCGTCCACGGACTTCATGATGCCGTGCTCCATGAGCATGTCCTCGAGCTCGTCCATGGTGATCGGCGTCGGGATGATGCCCTTGCCGCCATTGTTGTGGACGCGCTCCGCAAGGTTCCGGTAGTGCTGTGCCTGCTGGCTCTCCGGCGCATACTCGATCACCGTCATGCGCCGCAGCTCCGCGTGCTGCACGATGTTGTCGCGCGGCACGAAGTAGATCAGCTTGGTGCCGAGCTTCGCCGCCAGCGCCTCCGCCAGCTCCAGCTCCTTGTCGGTCTGGCGCTCGTTGCACACCAGCCCGCCCAGGCGCACGCCGCCGGAATTGGCGTACTTCAGGATGCCCTTCGAGATGTTGTTGGCCGCATACATGGCCATCATCTCGCCGGACATGACGATGTAGATCTCCTGCGCCTTGTTCTCGCGGATCGGCATCGCGAAGCCGCCGCACACCACGTCGCCCAGCACGTCGTAGGACACGTAGTCGATGTCCTCGTAGGCGCCGTTCTCCTCCAGGAAGTTGATCGAGGTGATGACGCCGCGCCCGGCGCAGCCCACGCCCGGCTCCGGACCGCCCGATTCCACGCAGCGGATGTCCTGGAAGCCGACCTTCATCACGTCCTCGATCTCGAGGTCCTCCACCGAGCCGGCGTTCGCCGCCAGCGACAGGATGGTGTCCTGCGCCTTGGCGTGCAGGATCAGGCGGGTCGAGTCCGCCTTCGGGTCGCAGCCCACGATCAGGATGCGGTGCCCCATCTGCGCCAGCGCCGCCAGCGTGTTCTGGGACGTCGTCGACTTGCCGATGCCCCCCTTCCCGTAAAACGCGATCTGTCTCAGCGACATCTTGCTCTCCTCAGGCCTTGTGCGGATGCCGCGCGCCCAAACCTGCGCGGCCCAGTTCTCGATCGTCCTGTGACCGCGGCGCGGGTGCGGATCTGCTTCTCCCCACCGAGGCGCGCCGGCGGTCGCGGTGCACCCGAAATGGACTTAAGCAACCCGCGTGCCATGACTTTTCGTTCTTGAAAATCGTTCAAATCTAATGGGATACATCCGGCCCCCCGGCGCGGCCGGGCCTGTTCTGAACCCGACATCCAGCATCGCCTTCGACCTGGCGTGCGGCCGCGCTGTCCGAAACGGGACAAGATGTGTCGACCCCTGCCGCAAGAAGAATTCCCGTAACTACGCATATTTACGGAGGTCCGACCGAGACGCCGCCGCGCGGTACGGTGTTTGCTTGGGCGGACTCGAGGGTGCATGCGCCGGCCGCGCATCGCCGGGAGAGCGACCATGACCCCATCGATCACCGCCGCAAGCACGGCCCCCCTGCCGCCCGTGGCCGAGATCGCCGAGAATTTCGCGCTGCTCGACCAGTGGGACGACCGCTACCGCTATGTGATCGAGCTCGGCCGCGCCTTGCCCGAGATGCCGGCGGCGCTGCGCACGGAGGCCACCAAGGTGCAGGGCTGCGCCAGCCAGGTGTGGCTCTTCACCGAGGTGCGGGACGCGGGCGCAGGCCCCGTGCTGACCTTCGCCGGCGACAGCGACGCGCACATCGTGCGCGGGCTGGTGGCGATCCTCTTGGCGCGCTTTTCGGGGGCGACGGCCCAGGAGATTCTCGCCACCGACGCCCTCGCCTTCTTCGCTGCGCTGGGGCTGAGGGAGCACCTCACCCCGCAGCGCTCGAACGGCCTGCGCTCCATGGTGGAGCGCATCCGCCGGGATGCGGCGGAGGCGCAGGCGGTGGCGGCGTGAGGACGGGCGTCGCCTCGACCTTTTTGCCGTCGCGTTGCGGCCAAAGCCGCCGTCATGCCCCGGCTTGACCGGAGCATCCATGCGCAACGCATAGGTGCCGGGCATCGCAGTTCTTGGCGTTTGGCGCCGCGGCCGCCTGAGCCCTCCGGTGAAGCCGGAGGGCGACGGCGCGCGGAGGGTCGACGGCGCGCGCAGGACCCGGAGGACCGGCGCTTTCCCAATCCTCAGGCGAACATCGCCTGCGCCTTCTTCAGCGCTGCCGCCAGGGCGTCCACTTCCTCCTTCGTGCTGTAGAGCGCGAACGAGGCGCGGCAGGTGGCGGAGACGCCGAAGCGCTCCAGGAGCGGCATGGCACAGTGGGTGCCGGCGCGCACGGCGATGCCGTCGCGGTCGATCAGGGTCGCGAAGTCGTGGGCGTGGCCCCCCGCCATCTCGAACGAGACGATGGCGCCCTTGTCCTTCGCCCGGCCGATGATGCGCAGCGTGTTCAGCTCGGCGAGGCGCTCGTGCGCATAGGCGGTCAGCGCGCCCTCATGGGCCCGGATGCGCGCCTTGCCGATGGAGGCGATATAGTCGAGCGCCGCGCCGAGGCCGATGGCCTGGACGATGGGCGGCGTGCCGGCCTCGAAGCGGTGCGGCGGCGCGCCATAGGTGACGGTGTCGCACGTCACGGTGCGGATCATCTCGCCGCCGCCGTTGAAGGGCGGCATGGCGGCGAGCAGGTCGAACTTGCCGTAGAGCGCGCCGATGCCGGTCGGCCCGTAGAGCTTGTGGCCGGTCACCACGTAGAAGTCGCAGTCGAGATCCTGCACGTCCACGTCGAGATGCACCGCCCCCTGCGAGCCGTCCACCAGCACCGGGATGCCGCGCGCGTGGGCGAGCCGCACCACCTCCTTCACCGGGACCGTGGTGCCGAGCACATTGGACATCTGGGTGATGGCGACGAGCCGGGTGCGGTCGGTGAGGAGCTTCTCGAACTCCTCGATCAGGAAGTTGCCGTCCTCGTCCACCGGCGCCCATTTCAGCACCGCGCCCTTCTCCTCCCGCAGGAAGTGCCAGGGCACGATATTGGCGTGGTGCTCCATGATGGAGAGGACGATCTCGTCGCCGGCGCCGATATGGGCGCGCCCCCAGGTGGCGGCGACGAGGTTGATGGCCTCGGTGGCGGAGCGGGTGAAGACGATCTCCTCCGGCCGCCCGGCATTGAGGAAGCGCCGCACGCTCTCTCGCGCGCTTTCATAGGCCTCCGACGCCGCGTTGGCGAGATAATGCAGACCGCGATGGACGTTGGCATATTCGCGCGTCTCGGCGAACCGCATGCGGTCCAGAACCTGGAGCGGCTTCTGGGCCGAGGCGCCGTTGTCGAGATAGACCAGCCTTTTCCCGTAGACCTCCATGTGGAGGATCGGGAAGTCCTGGCGGATCAGCTCCACGTCGTAGCCGCCGCCGGCGACCGCGGGATGGAGGGCGAGCGCGCCCTCGGGCGGGGTGACCGGGCTGTTCATGGCCGCGCCAGGAGAAAAGCGCGGATGGCGCCCATGAGCGCGTCGCGCACCGCCTCGTCCTCGATCTGGTCCACCACCTCGCCGACGAAGGCCTCGATGAGCAGCGCCTCGGCCTCCTTTTCGGGAATGCCGCGGGCCATGAGGTAGAATTTCTGGTTCGCGTCGAGCGCGCCGGCGGTGCAGCCGTGGCCGCACTGCACGTCGTCGGCGAAAATCTCCAGCTCCGGCTTGGCGTTCGCTTCGGCGGTGTCGGAGAGCAGCAGCGCGCGGCTCATCATGCGCGCGTCTGTCTTCTGCGCCGCCTGGCGCACGCTGATGCGCCCCTGGAACACGTCGCGCGCGGCGCCGTCGAGCACGGCGCGGAACGCCTCCCGGCTCTCGCAGCGCGGCGCCGCATGCTCCATGGCGAGCGTCGTATCCGCATGCTGGCGGCCGGACAGGAGGCTCGCGCTGCAGACATGCGCCACCGTGTCGGCGCCGTCGAGGCGGATGGCGAGCTGGTTGCGCACCAGCGCCCCGCCCAGTACGAAGCCGGCCTCGCTGAAGGCGGCCTGCGTTCCCACGCGCACATTGAGGCTCGCCAGATGCTGCGCGCCGGAGCCCTCCGCCGTGACCTTGACGCGGGCGACCTTGGCGCCGTCGCCGGCGACGATCTCCAGCGCGCCGTTGACCTGGTAGGCGATGTCCGCCGGCCCCTCATGGGTCTCGATGAGGCTGACGCTCGCCTCCTCCTCCGCCACCAGGAGCGAGCGCACGACCAGCGCCGCCGGGGCGGCAAGATCGGCCACGTGGACGATGTGGATCGGCCGCGCGAGCGCGGTGCCCCTGGCGACATGGATCACCACGCCGTCGCCCATGAGCGCGGCATTGAGCGCCAGTACCGCATCGTCCGACGGCACCACCTGGCCGAGATGGGCCGTCACCAGCGGATCGCCCTGCGCCAGCGCCGCGGCCATGGAGCCGATGGCGAGGCCCGGCTCGGGCGCAAGGTCCGACAGTTGGGGCACGAACACGCCATTGACCACATAAAGCCGGCGCGCCGGAACGGCGGCGAACAGCGCGCCCTTGTCGGCGGCCCG
>NZ_JBNFNU010000054.1:0-16447 GCF_057364445.1 Xanthobacter sp. BG11Y11_SDJG | reverse complement strand
CGACGCCTATGAGGCGGAGATCGCGCGGCTGCAGCAGGAGATCGCCGCGCTCAAGGCCGGCCGGCCGGGCGCCGCGCCGATGCCGGCGCCCGGAGATCCGTCCGAACTCGACGCGGCGCTCGACTATGCCGAGCGCATGTATTCGCGGCTGAAGGCCTTCATCGACCGCCTGCGCACCAATGAGGGGCAGGAGCCTCTGTAGGTCGGCGCTCCCGGCTCCGCGGCACCCGCTCAGAAATGGGTGAGGAAGTCGTCCATCTTGCGCAGCGCCTGGTCGGTGATGGGGCCGGGAAAGCCGATGAACACGTGGCAGCCGCCCGGATAGACGTCGAGCGTGCTCTCATTGCCCGCGGCCATCCAGCGCGCCGCCATGAACACGGTGTCGTCCAGCAGCGGGTCCTTGGCGCCCACCGTGAACAGCGCCTTCGGCAGGCCGCGCAGGTCCGCCAGCAGCGGCGAGACGTCGGGATCGTCCGCCTTGCCGGCCAGGCGCAGATAGTTGGCCACGAAGCGGGCGATGTCCGCGGTGTTCAGCACCAGGGGCAGGTCGCCCCAGTTGCGCACCGAGGGGGTGAGCCGCAGATCGTAGCAGCCGGCGGTGAGGTTCGCCGCCGTGAACGGCTGCATCAGGTGCTTGTCGCGCAGCCGCAGCAGGGTCGCCGCAGCCAGCGTCGCCCCGCCCGATTCGCCGCCGATGGCGAAGCGATGGGTGCCGAAGCGCGCCGCCCCCTCCTTCACCAGCCACAGCGCCGCCGCCTCGCAGTCATCCAGGCCGGCGGGATAAGGCTGCTCCGGCGCGAGGGCATAGTCCACCGACACCACCGCGAGCCCGCAATTGGCGGCGATGCGGTCGGTGAGCCCGTCATTCTCGCGCGCCGAGCCCAGGGTCCAGCCGCCGCCATGGATGTGCAGATAGACGCCCTTGGGCGCCCCGTCGGGCATCACGATGCGGACCGGCACCGGTCCGCGCGGGCCGGGAACCGTCTCGTCGTGGGCGCGCTTGCTCTCCGGCGGCAGCGGGAACGTGCCCTTGCCGGACGCGCGCGCGGCGCGGATCGCCGGCAGCGGCACCGACCAGCGGTTCGGCAGGCCCTGCAAGGTCTTGACGATGGCGTCGTTGACCATGCGGGTGCCGGGGGCGACGGCATCTTCCGCGAATGCCGCGGGATCGAGGATCAGCTTCGACATGGGGGGTCCTGACTGGGGGACGGAGCGACTGTGGCGTTATAAGCCCAGGCGAATGCCTTTGGGCAGGCGGCATGAAAGGAAGGCGCAAGCGATGACGCAGATGCGACGCACTCCGGCGCGGCGCGCGCCCGTCACCACCCAGGCCCATGCGCGGCTCACGGTGGAAACGCGCGGCCAGGGCTTCACCGACATCACCCGCGAGGCGGCCGCCTTCCTCAAGGAGAGCGGCGCCGCGAGCGGGCTGCTGGTGCTGTTCTGCCGCCACACCTCCTGCTCCCTCACCATCCAGGAGAATGCCGACCCGGACGTGCGGCGCGATCTGCTCACCGCGCTCGACCGCCTCGCGCCGCGTGACTTTCGCTGGGTGCACGATCTGGAGGGGCCGGACGACATGCCCGCCCACGTGCGCACCATGGTCACGGACAGCGGTCTTTCAATACCTGTCATCGACGGGCGCATGGGGCTCGGCACCTGGCAGGGCCTCTATCTGATCGAGCACCGCGATGCGCCCCACGTCCGCGAGGTCGTGCTGCTTTTCACCGGGCAAACAGGGGAATTGACCTGACCGGCTTGTCATCGCTTCGCCACGGATCGATGATTGCCACAACCGATTCTAAGCTGCGTCAACCTTGACGCGGCCAGTGCCAAGAAAATGGCCGGGCGTGGGGGAGGGTGTACGTGCCAGAGGACGTCGCATCGGGTCTGCGCCTCGTCATCGCCGACGACCATCCTTTGTTCCGCGGCGCGCTGCGCGAGGCCATCTCCGGCCACGCCGCGGGCACGCAGATCGAGGAGGTGGGCACGTTCGATGACCTCACCGCCTTGCTGGAGCGCGACGGCGACGTCGACCTGATCCTGCTCGACCTCACCATGCCGGGGGCGCGCGGCTTCTCCGGCCTTATCTATCTGCGCGCGCAATATGCCGCGCTACCGGTGGTGGTGGTGTCCGGCAACGAGGAGCCGTCCGTCATCCGGCGCTGCATCGATCTCGGCGCCTCCGGCTTCATTCCCAAGACCATGGCGGTGGCCGACATGCGCAAGGCGGTGGCGCAGGTGCTGAAGGGCGAGACCTTCGTGCCGGCGGACATCAACCTTGCCACCAAGACCGACGCCGAGACCGACGCCATCATCGCCCGGCTCTCGACGCTGACGCCGCAGCAGGTGCGGGTGCTGATGATGCTGGCAGAGGGCCGGCTCAACAAGCAGATCGCCTACGAGCTGTCGGTCTCCGAGGCCACCGTGAAGGCGCACGTCTCCGCCATCCTCCAGAAGCTGGGCGTGGAGAGCCGCACCCAGGCGGTGATCGCCGTCTCCAAGGTCGAGACCGGCCTGTGGAGCCAGCACCAGGCCTGAGCCCCGCGCCGCCGCAGGCGCCGCCCGAAACGCTTTATTTGCCTTCCCAGGTTTTCCTGGCGCGCAGCGGCGGGCCGATCGCCGGGCGAGGCTTCAAGGACGGAAGGCGGCGCGAGCCATGAGCGACGACACCATGCGCCCCCCCGCGCCGCAGACGCAGGCCGCCGGCTGGTGGACCCGGATGCTGGCCGGCCTCAAGGTCTACGGCCAGCCGGGCGTCCTGTCGGTGATGTTCCTCGGCTTTTCCTCGGGCCTGCCGCTGGCGCTCACGGGCACCACGCTCTCGGTGTGGATGACGGAGGCCGGGGTGAGCCTCGGCAGCATCGGCCTGTTCTCCCTGGTGGGCGTGCCCTATACGCTGAAGTTCCTGTGGGCGCCGCTGGTGGACGCGCTCGACGTGCCGCTGCTCTCGCGCCTGTTCGGCCGGCGCCGCGGCTGGCTGCTGGCGACCCAGCTGGCGCTGATGGCCGCCATCCTGTTCCTCGGCTTCCAGGACCCGCTCGCCGCGCCGCTGCTGGTCGCGCTCGGGGCGCTGGTGGTGGCCACCGTCTCGGCGACGCAGGATATCGTCGTCGACGCCTATCGCGTGGAGCGCCTCGCCGGCAACGAGCAGGCGGCGGGCATGGCGGGCTACGTGGCCGCCTACCGCGTGGGCATGCTGGTTTCCGGCGCGGGCATCATCGCCCTCGTCGCCTATTTCGAGGTGGCCGGCGTGCCGCGCGCCTCGGTGTGGCTGTGGGGCTATGTGGTGGCCGGCGCGCTGATGCTGGTGGGCATTCTCACCACCCTCCTCTCGCGCGAGCCGGAGCGCCGGCGCGGGAGACCGATGCGGGCGCCCTCTCCCGCGTGGTCTCCACCGCGGTGGGCGCGTTCTCGGAATTCCTGTCGCGCGAGCAGGCGGCGACGATCCTGCTGTTCGTGCTGCTGTTCAAGTTCTGCGATGCGTTCGCCGGCGTGCTGACGGCGCCGTTCGTGATCGCCATCGGCTTCGACAAGGCGACCTATGCCGGCATCGTGAAGGGCGTCGGCTTCTTCGCCGCCCTCGCCGGCGGGTTTGCCGGCGGCTACATCGCCCGCGAGCTGTCGCTGGTCAAAAGCCTGTGGATCGCCGGCATCCTGCAGATCCTGTCCAACCTCGCCTTCACGCTCCAGGCGGTGGTGGGCGTGAACGTGCCGCTGCTCACCGCGACCATCGTGGTGGAGAACTTCACCGGTGCCATCGGAACGGTGATCTTCGTTGCCTACCTCTCGGCGCTGTGCGGCGCCCGCGCCCATACCGCCACCCAGTATGCGCTGCTGACCGCGCTGACCGCGGTGGGGCGCACCTTCCTCGCCTCGGGCGGCGGGTTCGTGGCCGAGGCGACGGGCTGGCCCGTGTTCTTCATCATCACGGCCGTGGCGGGCCTGCCGGGGCTGGCGCTGCTCGCCTTCCTCCAGGCCAGGGGTCATTTCCGCACGCTCAGGAGCGGCGCCGCGCCCGCCGCGGCGGACTGACGGCGCTTCAGAAAGCGAGAAGGCGGCGGACCTGGGGTCCGCCGCCTTCGTCCTTACCTCCTGTGCCCGGCCTATTCGGCGGGGGCGGGATGGGTGCCGGCCGGCTTCTCCGGCGCGCCGCCGTCCTTCGGCTTCCTTGAGCCGAGCGCGGCGAGCCAGCGCGCGAAGACGTAGAAGGCGGGCGTGAAGAGCAGGCCGAACACGGTCACGCCGATCATGCCGTAGAACACCGCCGTGCCGAGCGCCTGCCGAAGCTCTGAGCCGGCGCCCACCGCCCACACCAGCGGCACCACGCCGAGGATGAAGGCGAGCGAGGTCATGATGATCGGCCGCAGGCGCAGCCGCGCCGCCTCCACCGCCGCCTCGCGCCGGCCGTGGCCCTGGTCCTCCAGCTGCTTGGCGAACTCGACTATGAGGATCGCGTTCTTCGCCGCGAGGCCGATCAGCACGATGAATCCCACCTGGGTCAGGATGTTGTTGTCCAGCCCCCGGAAGATCACGCCGCCAAGCGCCGCGACGAGGCACATGGGCACGATGAGGATGACCGCCAGCGGCAGCGTCAGGCTCTCATACTGCGCCGCCAGCACCAGGAACACGAACACCACGCCCAGCGCGAAGGCGAAGACGGCGGTGTTGCCCGCCCGCTCCTGCTGGAAGGCGAGCGTCGTCCACTCATAGGCGAAGCCCTGCGGCAGCGTCTTGGCGGCGAGCCCCTGCATGATCTGCATGGCCTGGCCCTGCGAGTAGCCGGGCGCGGGCGAGCCGTCGAGTTCGGCGGCGGGGTAGAGGTTGTAGCGCGGCACGCGGTAGGGGCCGGAAATGTCGCGCACGGTGGCGAACGAGCCGATCGGCACGGTCTCCCCATTGGCCGAGCGCACGCGGATGGAGAGCACGTCCTTCGGGTCGAGCCGGTACTGGGCATCCGCCTGCGCCTGCACCCGGAAGGTGCGGCCGAACAGGTTGAAGTCGTTGACGTAGGTCGAGCCGATATAGGTCTGGAGCGCCGCGAACACGTCGGCCACGTTGATGCGCAGCAGCTGCGCCTTCTGGCGGTCGATGTCGAGGAAGAGCTGCGGCGTCGAGGTCTCGAACAGCGAATAGACCTGCTGCAGGCCCGGCGTCTGCGCCGCCGCGCCCATCATGGCGTAGACCGCGCCTCTGAGCGCCTGGAGCCCGTTGCCGGCGCGGTCCTCGATCATCATGCGGAAGCCGCCGGCATTGCCGATGCCCTGCACCGGCGGCGGCTGCACCACGATCATCTGCGCTTCCTGGATCGACGCCATCTTGCCGAACAGCGCCTTCTGCACCGCCGTGGCGGTGCGGTTCGGATCGCCGCCGCGCTCCGAGAACGGCTCCAGGATCACGAACATGGCGCCGGCATTGGGGGCGTTGGTGAAGGTCGCGCCCGAGAAGCCGGCGATGTTGATGACGTGGCCGACACCCGGCGTGCCGAGGACCAGGTCGCCGGCGCGCTTCATCACCTCCTCGGTGCGCTGCATGGCGGCGCCGGGCGGCAGCTGGGCGGCGATGATGAGGTAGCCGCGGTCCTGCGCCGGAATGAAGCCCTGCGGCGTGGTCACGAACAAATGGCCGCCGAAGGCGACGATGCCGGCATAGAGCAGCAGCATCACCGCCACGATCCGCACGAGGCGGGCGGTGAGGTAGGCATAGCCGTTGCCCAGCGCCTCGAAGCTGCGGTTGAAGAGGCGGAAGAAGGCCACGAAGGGGCGGGCATACCAGGCCGGCTTCTCGTGCGCCGCGCGGTGCGGCTTCAGCAGCAGCGCGCACATGGCCGGCGAGAGCGTCAGCGAGACGAACAGCGAGATCAGCGTCGAGCCGGCGATGGTGAGCGCGAACTGCCGGTAGAACTCGCCCGACAGGCCGGTGATGAAGGCCGTGGGGATGAACACCGCGGACAGCACCAGCGAGATGGCCACCAGCGCGCCGCCCACCTCGTCCATGGTCTTGTAGGCGGCATCGCGCGGCGAGAGCCCCGCCTCGATGTTGCGCTCCACGTTCTCCACCACGACGATGGCGTCGTCGACGACGATGCCCACCGCCAGCACCAGGCCGAACAGCGACAGGTTGTTCAGCGAGAAGCCGAACAGGCTCATGATGAAGAAGGTGCCCACCAGCGAGATCGGGATGGCGAGGATGGGGATGATCGCCGCCCGCCAGGTCTGCAGGAACAAGACCACCACCAGCACCACCAGCAGGATCGCCTCGCCGATGGTGTGGATCACCGCCGTCACCGACTGCTGGATGAACTCGGTGGGGTTGTAATAGATCGCGTATTTGAGGCCGACCGGGAACGTGTTCTCGATCTGTTTCATCTGCGCGATCACCGCATTGCCGGTGGCGAGCGCGTTGGAGCCCGGGCGCTGGAACACGCCGAGCTGGATCGAGATGTCCTTGTCCAGGAACGAGGTGGAGGCGTAGTCCTGGGCGGAGATCTCCACCCGGCCCACGTCCTTCAGCCGCACCAGCGCCTGGTCGGTCTGCTTGATGACGATGTTGGCGAAGTCGGCCGGGTCGGCGAGCCGCCCCAGGGTGCGCACCGCCACCTGGAACGGGCGCTGCTGCGGCACGGGCGGCGCGTTGAGCACGCCCGAGGCCACCTGCACGTTCTGCGCCCTCAGCCCCGTCACCACGTCGGTGGAGGTGAGGTTGAGCTGGCTCATGCGGTCCGGATCGAGCCAGATCGTCATGGCGTATTCGCGCGAGCCGAACACGGTGATGGAGCCCACGCCGTCGATGCGCGAGAGCACGTCCTTCACCTGGGCGTTGGCGAAGTTGGAGATGAACAGCGGGTCGCGCGAGCCGTCGGGCGAGAACAGGCTCACCACCATTAGCAGATCGGGCGACGACTTGGCGGTCACCACGCCCACCTGCTGCACCTCGGACGGAAGGCGCGGCTGGGCGATGGCGACGCGGTTCTGCACCTGCACCTGGGCGATGTCGAGATTGGTGCCGATGTCGAACGTCACCGAGATCGAGAAGCGCCCGTCCGCCGTGGAGTTGGACGAGATGTAGAGCATGCGCTCCACGCCGTTGATCTGCTGCTCGATGGGGGCGACGACGGTGTCCGCCACCGTCTCGGCCGAGGCGCCCGGATACTGGCCGGTCACGGTGATGACCGGCGGGGCGATGTCGGGATACTGCGCCACCGGAAGGCGCGAATAGGACACGGCGCCCAAAATCACCAGCATGGTGGAGAGCACGCAGGCGAAGATCGGCCGGTCGATGAAGAAGTGGGAAAGCCTCATGGCAGCCCCCTCACTTCGCTGCGGCCGGCGGGGCGCCCGCCGGGGCGCCCGCATCGGCGGCCTTGACCTCCTGGGGCGCGGACGGTGACGCCGGGGCGCACGCGCATGAGCCCGTTCACCACCACCTTGTCGGTGGGGGCGAGGCCCTCGCGGATCACCCGGTCGGCGCCCACCAGCGGGCCGAGTTCGACGAAGCGCTGCTGCACCTTGTTCTCTGGCCCGACCACGAACACGAACTTCTTCACCTGCTCGGACCCGATCGCCACTTCCGGCACCACCAGGGTCTGGTACGGCGCGCCGCGTCGAGCCGCAGGCGGGCGAACATGCCGGGCCGGAACAGGCCGTCCTTGTTGGCGAACACGGCGCGGCCGCGGATGGTGCCGGTCTCCCGGTCCACCACGTTGTTCAGGAAGTCCATCTCGCCCTTGTGGGTGAAGCCCTTGTCGTCGATCAGCTTCAGCTCGACCGGCGCGCCCTTGATGTCGGCGCCCATGCGGCGCGAGTAGCGCAGCAGCGAGGCTTCATCGATCGAGAACTCGAAGCGGATCGGATCGGTGGAGACGATCACCGCGAGCAAAGTCGGCGAGGCGCCGGTGCCGCCGGTGACGTAATTGCCCACCGACACCCGCCGGTCGCCGATGCGCCCCGAGACCGGGGCGCGGATCTCGGTGAAATTGAGGTCCAGCTCGGCCGAGCGCACGGCCGCTTCCTGCGACTGCACGTTGGCGGCGGCGGTGCGCTCGGCCTGGGTGCGCTGCTCGAACGCCTGCTTGGAGATGGCGTTGGAATTCTTGTCCTCGAGCAGGGTGCGGGCCCGTTCCAGGTCGGCCTTGGTGAAGTCCAGCACCGCCTTGGTCTGGTTGAGGTTCGCCTTGGCCTGGTCGAGGGCGATCTTGAACGGGCGCTGGTCGATGGTGAAGAGCAGGTCGCCCTCCTTCACCAGCTGGCCGTCGGTGAAGTGGATCTTGTCGAGATAGCCGGAAACGCGGGCACGCAGGTTCACCTCGTCGATGGCGACGAAGCGGCCGACATATTCGTCGTGGTCGGTCACCGTGCGCGTGGCCGGGCTCGCCACCGTCACCTGCGGCGCGGGCGGCGGACCCGACTGCTGCGGCGCCGGCTGGCCGCACGCGGTGAGCGCGAGCGCACAGGCAAGGATGGCAGGAACACTGCGGGCAACATTCATCATCGGTCCGGCTCCGGGTGGACGCGGCGCGTCCGCCAATGTCGTGAGCGAGGGTCCGGCACGTCCCGCAACCGAAGGGCCAAGACCGAAAGGCGGCCGTTCGCATAGCACAGCGCGCTGCAATGCAAAACGTTCCGGACAAGAAATTTTGGGGCGGCCCGCGCTCACGGACCCCAACGGCCGATCACGCCGGCGATGAAGCCGCGGCCCAAAAGTGCCGCAACGGCAAGGCCATAGCACAGCGCCCCGGCGGCCACGACAAGGCCGAGGATCACTTCTTCGCGCGCCCAGGTTCCGGGCGGCACGAGGCGATCCGCGCCATACTGGGCGCCGAGCAAGGCGGCGGCGACGATGGCGAGCACGAGCGCCAGCCGCGCCAGATGGCCGCCGAGCTTCGCGTCCCCCACCGGCAGGCCCTGGCGCACGGCGAACAGCACCAGAAGGCCGAGATTGATCCAGCCGCCGACGGCGGTGGCGAGCGCGAGGCCCACCTGGGCCAGCGCCCCCATGAGCACGAACTTGAGCGCAACGTTGATGGCGACCGCGGTGAGCGAGGCGATCATGGGCGTGCGGGTGTCGCCGCGGGCATGGAACGGGGCGATGAAGGCGCGCACCACCACGAAGGAGAGGAGGCCGACGCCGTAGGCCTGGAGCGTCGCCGCCGCCGCCGCCGCATCCGCCGTGGTGAAGGCGCCGCGGGCGAACAAAAGCACGCATGACGAGGTCCGGCACCGCGAGCGCGGCGGCGACGAAAGGGGATGGCGAGCACCGCCGCCAGTTCCACCGCGCGGGCCTGCGCGCGGGCGGCGCCGGCATCGTCCTTGGCCGCGAGGCGCCGCGCCATCTCCGGCAGGAGCACGGTGCCCACCGCGATGCCCACCACGCCGATGGGCAGCTGGTTGATGCGGTCGGCATAATAGAGCGCCGAGAGCGCGCCGGCGGGCAGGAAGGTGGCGATGATGGTGTCGGCGAACAGCGCGATCTGGATGCCCGCCGAGCCGATGATGGCCGGCCCCAGAGCCTTCAGGAACTGGCGCGTGCCCGGATCGAGCTTCGGCCGGGAGAACCTGAGGCCGATGCCGGAGCGCTCCGCGTCTGTGCCCACCGCCAGCAATTGGGCGACGCCGGAGATCAGCACGCCCCACGCCGCCGCATGGCCGGCGGTGGGGAACAGGGCCGCCGCGAGCAGCGTGCCCACCATGCACACATTGAGCAGGATCGGCGCCGCCGCCGGCACGGCGAAGCGGCCGGAGGCGTTGAGCGCGCCGGAGGCGAGCGTCGCCACCGAGATCAAGGCGAGATAGGGGAAGGTGATGCGCGTCAGCGCCACCGCGAGGCCATAGCGCTCGGGATCGTCCGACAGGCCCGGCGCGAGCAGCGCCACGAACTGCGGCGTGAAGGCGAGCACCAGCGCCAGCAGGACGGCGTGCACGATCATCATGCCGTGAGGATCTCGTCGGCGAAGTGGCGCGCCCGCTGCGGGCCGTCCTGCTCCCGAAGGCGCGAATAGGTGGGCACGAAGGCCGCGTTGAACGCGCCCTCGGCGAAGATGGCGCGGAAATGGTTGGGCAGGCGGAAGGCGACGAAGAAGGCGTCGGCCACCGGCCCGGCGCCGAGCACGGCCGCCATCACCACGTCGCGGATGAAGCCGGCGAGGCGCGAGAGCAGGGTGAAGCCGCCCACGGAGAGGATGTTGCGGAACATGAATCGCTTCGGCGCCCTAAAGGTGGCCCGGTTCTAGCCTGTCCGCGCGCGCGCGGCCAGACGCGCCGCCGCAAGGAAGGGCTGGCGCTTTGCCCGCTTCGCACCTACATTGGGACTGCGGGGCTGTGGGGTACGTCTGGAGACAATATCCCCGGGGCCTTATCGATCCTGAAGGGAGCTGTCCCTGACCTTGCCTCTGGGCTCGGACACACGGCGCCCACCTACTTTGTAGGTTCCCGGGATCGCACTCCGACGGCTTTCGCGGCTCCGCACTCTATCCTTTCCTTCGATATGGCCTCTTCCCTTTCCGCCCCCGCCGATATCGCCGCCGAGAAGCGGCGCCTGCGCGCGGATGCGCTGGCGCGCCGCGCGGCCATGGGGGACGAGGGACGCCGCATCGCTTCCGCCGCCGCCGCCGTGCATGCGCGGGGCGCCATCGGCGCCGGCTCCCCCGCCGGGCGCACCATCGCCCTGTTCGCGCCGTTCCGGGACGAAATCGATACCTTTCCCCTCGCCGCAAGGCTCCGCGCCGAGGGCGCACGCTTGGCCTTGCCGGTGATCGTCGGCCGGGAGCAGCCGCTCCTGTTCCGCCTCTGGCAGGCGGACGACCCGCTGGCGCCAAAGGGCGCCTACGGCATCCCGACACCTTCGGAGACGGCGCCCGAGGCAATGCCGGACCTCGTTGTGGTGCCGCTCGCCGCCTTCGACCGGTTCGGCGGCCGCATCGGCTACGGCGCCGGCTTCTACGACCGGACGCTGGCGCAGCTGCGCGCCAAGGCGCCCGTTACCGCCTTCGGCTATGCCTTCGCCTGCCAGGAAGTGCCGCGCGTGCCCGTCGCGCCCCATGACGAACCCCTCGACATGATGATAACGGAGCGCGGCGCCCTTCCCTGCTCCCGCCTTTGCCCCGGACCCTGACGCGATGCGCATGCTCTTCCTCGGCGACGTGGTCGGCCGTCCCGGCCGCGATGTCGTCACCAGCCTCCTGCCCGGCCTCGTTCGCGACTGGCGGCTCGATTTCGTCGCCGTGAACGGCGAGAACGCGGCCGGCGGCTTCGGCATCACCGAGGCCATCTATGACGACCTCAGGGCGGCGGGTGCGGACGCGGTCACGCTCGGCAACCATTCCTTCGATCAGCGCGAGGCGCTGGTCTTCATCGAGCGCGCGCCGAACCTGCTGCGCCCGGCGAACTATCCGGCCGGCACGCCGGGCCGCGGCGCGGCTCTGGTGGAGGCGAAGAACGGCGCCAGCGTGCTGGTGCTCAACCTCATGGGCCGCGTCTTCATGGATGCGCTGGACGATCCTTTCGCGGCGGCCGACCGGGCGCTGGAGGGCGCGGAACTCGGCCGCGTGGCGGACGCGGTTCTGATCGACTTCCACGCCGAGACCACCAGCGAGAAGCAGGCCTTCGGCCATTATTGCGACGGCCGCGCGTCTCTGGTGGTGGGCACCCACACCCATGTGCCCACCGCCGACCATCGCATCCTTTCGGGCGGCACCGCCTTCATGACCGACGTGGGCATGTGCGGCAGCTATGAGGGGGTGATCGGCATGGACAAGGAAGAGCCCATCCGCCGCTTCATCCGCAAGCTGCCCTCGGCGCGTTTCGAGCCGGCGGGCGGCGCCGGCACGCTCTCGGGCGTGGCGGTGGAGACGGACGATTCAACCGGCCTCGCGGTGAAGATCGCCCCGGTACGCATGGGCGGCCCGCTGGCCGAGACCCGGCCGGATTTCTGGGGGTAGGGCTTCCGCACATTCCCGCACATCCTGGCGCAGCCCTCGCCGTTCGCGCCCCTCTCCCCCTGCGGGAGAGGGTCGGGGTGAGGGGTAAGGCCGCACGCCGCGGAGCCAGATCCCGGAGCGTCGCCCGGTGATTCCGCAAACGCCCGGCCGCCCCTCACCCCCGCCCTCTCCCGCGAGGGGAGAGGGGAGGCGCGCGCTGGACGAGCCGGCGCGCCGGGCCTTCTGGCTGGACGCCCGGCCGCAGGCTCCCTAAAAGGACGCCGCGAAAACGAGAACCGGCCTACCTGCGTGGTGCGCAGGAGTGGGCGAAAAGGAGTGCCACATGATCTCGCTGACCTTCCCCGACGGCGCCAAGCGCGAATACCCCGTGGGGACCTCCGGCGCCGACGTCGCCGCCCAGATCTCCAAGTCGCTGGCCAAGAAGGCCGTCGCCGTCACCCTGGACGGCGCGATGGCGGACCTTGCCGAGCCGATCAGCCGCGACGCCCGTATCGAGATCGTCACCCGCGACGACCCGCGCGCGCTGGAGCTGATCCGCCACGACTGCTCGCACGTGATGGCGGAAGCGGTGCAGGAGCTGTGGCCGGGCACGCAGGTGACCATCGGCCCGGTGATCGAGAACGGCTTCTATTACGACTTCGCGCGCAACGCCCCCTTCACCTCCGAGGACCTGCCGGCGATCGAGGCGAAGATGCGCGAGATCATCGCCCGCGACCGCCCCTTCACCAAGGAGGTGTGGACCCGCGACGAGGCCAAGCGCGTGTTCGCCGCCAAGGGCGAGAATTACAAGGTCGAGCTGGTCGACGCGATCCCGGACGACCAGGACGTGAAGATCTACAAGCAGGGCGAATGGTTCGACCTCTGCCGCGGCCCGCATATGCCCTCCACGGGCAAGATCGGCACTGCCTTCAAGCTGATGAAGGTGGCCGGTGCCTATTGGCGCGGCGACAGCAACAATCCGATGCTGACGCGCATCTACGGCACCGCCTGGCATGACGAGAAGGAGCTTGCCGAATACCTCCATCGGCTGGAGGAGGCGGAGAAGCGCGACCACCGCCGCCTGGGCCGGGAGATGGACCTCTTCCACTTTCAGGAGGAGGGGCCGGGCACGGTGTTCTGGCACCCCAAGGGCTGGACCCTGTTCCAGGAGCTGGTGGCCTATATGCGCCGCCGCCTGAAGGCCGACTACCAGGAGGTGAACGCCCCGCAGGTGCTCGATGCCGGCCTGTGGGAGACCTCCGGCCACTGGGGCTGGTACAAGGAGAACATGTTCAAGGTCCAGTCGGCCGGCGACGAGACCAAGGACGAGCGCGTGTTCGCGCTGAAGCCCATGAACTGCCCCGGCCATGTGCAGATCTTCAAGCACGGGCTGAAGAGCTATCGCGATCTGCCCATGCGCCTCGCCGAATTCGGCGTGGTGCACCGCTACGAGCCCTCCGGCGCGCTGCACGGGCTGATGCGCGTGCGCGGCTTCACCCAGGACGACGCCCACGTCTTCTGCACCGAGGAGCAGATGGCGGCGGAATGCCTGAAGATCAACGATCTGATCCTCTCCACCTATGCCGATTTCGGCTTCGACGAGATCGTGGTGAAGCTCTCCACCCGGCCGGAGAAGCGCGTCGGCACCGATGCGGTGTGGGACCATGCCGAGAGCGTCATGAGCGGCGTGCTCGATCAGATCGCCGCCTCTTCCAGCCGCATCAAGACCGGCATCCTGCCGGGCGAGGGCGCCTTCTACGGGCCGAAGTTCGAGTACACGCTGAGGGACGCCATCGGCCGCGAATGGCAGTGCGGCACCACCCAGGTGGACTTCAACCTGCCGGAACGGTTCGGCGCCTTCTATGTGGATGCGGACGGGCAGAAGAAGACGCCGGTGATGATCCACCGCGCCATCTGCGGCTCCATGGAGCGCTTCACCGGCATCCTGATCGAGCACTTCGCCGGCCACTTCCCGCTGTGGCTCGCACCCACCCAGGTGGTGGTCGCCACCATCACCTCGGACGCGGACGACTATGCCGCCGAGGTGGTGGACGCGCTGAAGGCGGCGGGGCTGCGGGCGGAGCTCGACCTCAGGAACGAGAAGATCAACCTCAAGGTGCGCGAGCACTCGCTGGCCAAGGTGCCGGTGCTGCTGGTGGCGGGCAAGAAGGAGGCGGCCGAGCGCACCCTCTCCATCCGCCGCCTCGGCTCCAACGCGCAGACATCGGGGGCGCTCGGCGAGGTGGTGGCGGCGCTGGTGGACGAGGCCGTGCCGCCGGATCTCAAGCGCAAGGCGCTGGCTGCGAAGGCGGCGTGAGGCTGGCGGACGCGAGGGAAGCGTTCGGACGCGGGGGCGGTGACGCCGCCCCCGCCTCATCAAGAAGAACACAATAAACACTGTTGACAAATACTGTTTGTGTCGTAACTTCTGCTGGTCAGCAGCGGAGGCGACGATGGCACTTTCCAGCACGCCCAAGGCGCCGACCGTTTCCCGCTATGCGCCGCTGACCGCGCATTTGCGCAACATCGGCCAAGCCCGCATTGCCATGACGTTCGCGGAGATCGAGGCCGTGGTCGGCCATCCCCTCCCCGCCAGCGCCCGCCGTCACCGCGCATGGTGGAGCAACAACCCCAGCAACAGTGTTATTACCTGGGCCTGGCTGGCGGCGGGCTACAAGTCCGAACAGGTGGATATGGAGGCCGGCCGCCTGGTGTTCCGCCGCGCCGAGAGTGAGGCGCGCGAGGCGGCAGCGCCCGAAGCTGTTCCGGATCGGCCCCTGGATCGCGCCGGCCTGCTGAAGGCGCTCTACGGCGCGCTCAAGGGCACGGTCACGGTCCCGGACGACACCGACCTCACCGCCCCAACCGCCACCGGCTGGCGGGCGGAGCGCTGAGATGGCGCCGCCCATCCTGCTCGACACCTGCGCCGCCATCTGGATCGCCAATGGCGACCGCATCGCCCCCGAAGCGCTGGATCAGCTGGCCGATGCCCGGGAGGCGGGGCAGGCCATTCACATCTGCCCCATGACCGCGTGGGAGATCGGCCTTCTGGCGGCCTCAGGCAGGATCGCGCTGGCGCAGTCCCCCGCTGCGTGGTTCCGCGCGCTTGCGGGGCTTCCCGGCATCGCCCTCGCGCCGATGCCGCCCGAAGCCCTGATCGAATCGTCCTTCCTGCCGGACGAGCCGCCGCGCGATCCGGTGGACCGCATCTTGATCGCCATGGCGCGCCATCACGGCTACCGTTTGATGACCCGCGACAAGCTCATCCTCGCCTTCGCCGCCCGTGGGCACCTCCAGGCGATTGCCTGCTAACCCTACTTCCTCAGGCTCGCGAAATAGGCCGCGAGGTCCGCGGCCTCGTTGCGGGTCAGGCTCAGTTGCGGCATCTGCGGGTGCGGGTTCAGCAGGCGGAAGGCGAGCCAAGCGGCGGTGATGTCGCCGTCGCGGGCGGCGAGCGCCGCGAAGCTCGGGGCATCGCTCGCGGCGCTTTGCGGGGCGGGACCGACCACATGGCATCCCGCGCACCAGCGCTCCGCCACGGCGCGCCCCGCGGCGGCGTCGGGCCGGTGAACCGGTGCGGCGGCGAGGGCCGTTGCCGCAAGCGCAGCGGCTGCGAGGCTGAACGCGGGCAAGAACTTCCAAAGGCGCGGCACGGGCGGCTCCCTCACGCAGGATGTGCCGCCAGCGGAGCACGGCGGACCCGCCGGCTCATTGATCCCGAACATATCGCCGCACGGCGGCCCTCACTTCACCAGCACCTCGACCTCCTGGTCGTGGCCGGCATCCACCTTGAAGTCGCGGCTGAAGTTCTTGCCGCCGTTGCGGGCGATGGCGACATAGTCGCCTTCCGTGAGCACGAATACGGGGAAGGCGCCGATGGATTCCTTGATGGTGTCGCCGCCGGGCGTGATGACGGTCCACTGCGTGTCCGCCTGCGCCTCGCCGCCCTGCGCCTTCACCAGCTTCAGCATCACCTGGGCGGCGCGATGGTGCATGGTGGCGTCGGTGAGCTTGCCGGGCTGGACCGAGACGTCCGCGCGCACCACGGCGTTGGCGTCGCCATAGGTGGACACCACGTGGTAGGTGCCCTCCGGCAGCAGCACCACCTCGCCGCGCCGGCGCCGCGATAATAAGGCTGGGTGGAGGTGCGCCCCTGGAGGAACGAGCCCTCGAAGATGTCGAAGGTGACCTTCTGCGGGGAGATCGCCTTGTTCTCCACGTCCGCTTCCAGGCGCAGGCCGCCGGCCGGCAGCACGAAGCCCTCGCGGCGCGACACCGGGCCGAGCGCCACGCGCTGGGCGGTGTTGGCGAGGCCGTAGCTCGCATGGATGATGTAGCCGCCGGGGGTGAGGAAGAATACCGGCGCCGCGTCCGTGCTTTCCGCCACCAGCGGGAAGGCGCCGGAGGCCTCCGGCCGGTCGGCGAACACGCGCCAGACGACGCCGCGCGGAATGGTCGGCCCCTCCGGGGAGAAGCGGGCGAACACGCCGAGCGCCGCCTTGCCCGGGGGCGAGGGCGGCAGCACCGCATGGG
>NZ_JBNFNU010000053.1:0-16513 GCF_057364445.1 Xanthobacter sp. BG11Y11_SDJG | reverse complement strand
GGCGTGCGCCCCGGCGGCGCCGGCCCGTCTCTCTCCCGCGCAGGGGCGCGGGCGCGGCGTCAGCCGAACTTGAACAGCACGCCGTAGCCGCCGCGCGGATAGTTCCACTCGATGTCGCCGGAGGGCTCGCCGATGATGCGGCAGGTGCCGCATTCCACGCAGCCGTCGGCGGCGATCTCCACCTGGCCGTTGGCGTTCAGCTCGTAGCAGCGCGCCGGGCAGGCGGTGAGCAGCGCCTTCAGCGCCGGGGTGGGGGTGGTGTGGGGCCGCACCTTGATGTGGCAGCGCCCCGCATCCACCAGATAGCGGTTCTGGAACAGCTTGTCCTCGACGCGGACCGCGAGATCGGCGGTGGCCATGTCCATGTCCTCCACGTGATGGGTTTCAGCGCCACGCCCGGGCGAGGCGGAAGGCGTCGCCGAACAGGCCCGCCCACGACCGCGCCGAGGTGAACGCCTTGAGGGTCATCTTCTCCTTCTCGATCTTCGGCGTGCCGTCCACGCGGACGAAGTTCTGCATCGCCTTGGACACGAGCTGGGGATAGGTGAGGAAGAAGTTCTGGGACTGGATGTGCAGCAATTGCGGCATGTCCTTGTACTTCTTCAGATCCTTGATGATGAAGCTCTGCTCCAGCATGGTCTTGTAGAGCGCGAGGTTCTGCGCCGTCATGGGCTCCTTGCGCGATTTCACCTGGAAGATCGCCTCGGCGGCGATGCGGCCCGAGGTCATGGCGAGGTTCGAGCCCTCGCGGTGGATGGCGTTGTTGAGCTGGGCCGCGTCGCCCACCACCACCCAGCCGTCGCCAAACAGTTGCGGGATCGCCTTGTAGCCGCCCTCGGGGATCAGGTGGGCGGCATATTCCTTCACCTCCGAGCCGGCGATCAGCGGCGCCACGGACGGGTGCTGCTTGAACTTCTCCAGCAGCTGGTAGGGCGACTGCCCTGTCTTCTGGAAATCGGAGACGAGGCAGCCGATGCCGAGCGAGATGCATTCCTTGTTGGTGTAGATGAAGCCCATGCCGGTCATCCCCTCCGAGATGGTGCCGGCGGCCTCGATGACCACGCCCTCGTCACCCTTCAGCAGGAAGCGGTCCTCGATGGTCTCCTGGGGCAGGAAGTGCATCTCCTTCACCGCCAGAGCGACTTCGGTGGGCTTCGGGATCTTGCGCAGGCCGGCGCGCGTGCCGAGCAGGCCGCTCACCCCCTCCGCCAGCACCACCACGTCGGCATGGATCTGGCCGCCGCCGCGGTCAGTCTTCACCCCGATCACCTTGCCGTAGGCGTCCTGCACCAGCTCCGTCACGGTGGTCTCGCACACCACCAGGGCACCGGCTTCGCGCACCTTGCCGGAGAACCACTTGTCGAACTGGGCGCGGATGATGGTGTAGCGGTTCGGCGCCTCCTCGTTGAAATCCTCCGACCGGTAATGCAGGCCCACGTGGGACTTGTCGTCCATCATCCAGAAGCGCTGCTCGACGAGGTGCCGCTCCAGCGGCGCGTCCTCGCGGAAGTCGGGGATGATCTTCTCCATCATGTCCGAATAGAGGATCGCCCCCTGCACGTTCTTGGAGCCGGAATATTCGCCGCGCTCCAGCTGCAGCACCTTGAGGCCGCGCTTCGCCAGCGTGTAGGCGGCCCCGTTGCCGGCCATGCCGGCGCCGACGACGATCGCGTCGAACTTCTCGTCGATCATCTCAAGTCCTCCTCAGCTCGCCATCTTGTCGCGGGAATGGGCCGACAGCCGCCGCTTGAAGGCGTCCGTCAGCATGGGCAGGAAGCGGATGGCATCGGTGACGATGGCCACATGGGCGAAGTCCATGATGGGCGCGTTCTTGTCGGTGTTGATGGCGACGATCAAATCGGCGCCCTCCACCCCCACCCGGTGCTGGATCGCGCCCGAAATACCGGCGGCGATGTACAGCCGCGGGCGGATGGTCTTGCCGGTCTGGCCGATCTGGCGGTCGGACGTCACCCAGCCCTTCTGCACCAGCGGGCGCGAGCAGCCGTATTCGGCGCCCATGGCGGCGGCAAGCTGGCGCACCAGCTGGAAGTTCTCCGGCGAGCCGAGCCCCATGCCGCCCGCCACCACCACGTCGGCATAAGCGAGGTTCGACTTGTTGGAATCGCGGTCGGGGAGGAAGCTCAGGATCTTGGTGACGATGTCGGATTCCTGGATCGTGAGCCTGTGCTCCACCACCCGGCCGATGGGCTTTTCCACCCGCTCAGGCATGGCCATCACGCGCGGGCGCACCGTCGCCATCTGCGGGCGGTAGTTGAGCGTGTAGATGGTGCACAAAGGGAGCCGCCGAAGGTCGGGCGGGTGGCGGCGAGCGAGCCGTCCGCGTCCACGTCCAGCTCGGTGGAATCCGCGGTGAGGCCGGTGAGCAGGGTGGTCGCCACCGCGCCGGCGAGGTCGCGCCCGAGCGTGGTGGCGCCGAGCAACAGGATCTCCGGCTTGTAGGTGTTCACGAGGTCCGTCATCGCCGCCGTGTAGGCCTCGTTGCGGTAGTCTGCGAGCACCGCGTCCGCCGCCACATAGACGAGGTCTGCGCCGTAGCAGAACGCCTCGGCCACCGCGTGGCGCACCGTCTCGCCCTCGGCGCCGAGCACCACGGCGGCGAGTTCCACGCCGAGCTTGTCGGCGAGCTTGCGCCCCTCGCCCATCAGCTCCCAGGAGACCGGATGGACCTGGCCGCGCTCCTGCTCGATGAACACCCAGACGTGCTTGTACGCCTTGAAGTGCTCGGGCAGCTCCTTCTTGGTGGCGGCGCGTCCGCCGGCGGCGGGGGCTTGGGGCTTCTTCGGCTCGCTCATGATGATCGGCTTTCTCTTCTCGGCGTCCTTGGGCGTTCAGAAGCCGCGCGCCAGCGCGGTCAGATCGGCTTCGAGGGCGGGCTGGCGCGCGAACACTTCCGCGATCAGCGCCTCGGCGAGGCTGCCGCCCTCCGGAGCCTCGACCACCTTCGCCTTCTCGGAACGGGCGGCGGGCGCGAACACGCGCTTGACGATGGTGGGCGAGCCCTTCAGGCCGCATTTGTTGAGGTCCTCGACGCCGGCGTCCTTGGCGTTCCACTTGACGATCTCGGCGCGCGCGGCGCGCAAGGCGTCGGCCATGGTGCCGCGGCGCACCTCGTTGGTGCCCTCCAGCATGGCGATCAGGCAGGGCAGCTTGGACTTCAGCACCTGCGTGCCGCCCTCGGCGCGGCGCTCCAGGGTGATGGTGCGGCCCTCGGGGTCGAACTCCGCCACCTTCGCCACGTAGGTCGCCTGGATCAGGCCGAGGCGCTTGGCGATGCCGGGGCCGACCTGGGCGGTGTCGCCGTCGATGGTCTGCTTGCCGGTGAAGACGATGTCGGGGGCGCCCCAGGTCTCGCCGATCTTGGTGATGGCGGTGGCCAGCGCGAAGGAGGTGGCGAGGGTGTCGGAGCCGGCGAAGAAGCGGTCGGTGAGCAGCACCGCCCGATCGACGCCGAAGGTCAGCGCCTTGCGCAAGGAATCCTCGGCCGAGGGCGGCCCCATGGTGAGCACCGTCACCGCGCCGCCGAACCGGTCGCGCAGGTGCAGCGCCTCTTCGAGCGCGAACAGGTCGTAGGGATTGATGATGGTGGGCACACCCTGACGCATGATGGTGTTCGTGACCGGATGGACACGGATCTGTGCGCTGTCGGGGACCTGTTTGATGCAGACAACGATATGCATGACCCTGGCTCCGAGCCGTCTGGTGGGCTCCAAAGTCAGGTGAGCAAGGCGCGTGCCAAGCATCGGCAGATGTAAATAGACGAACCGCATCAAGCGATTGCGAAAACGACCTCCGGTATATTACGGAGTTTGGCGCCGCTGTCGGGAGCGGACAAAGAAAAGCGGCTTGTCGGGAAGATGACAGGGGTGCCGAACGGGCGATGGCGCATCTCCGGCGCCCCTTGCTTCACATGCCGCCCTGCCATCGGGCTCCCGTCAGGGGCGGGCATCGGCAACGCCGGGACAGTCTTACCGGACCAGCCCGGCGCCTTCCGTCAGCGGCCCGGCCGGTGGCCAGCGTCGTGCGGATTGCCGGCGGTGTTGCGCATCCAGTCGGCGAGCTTGGCGAGGGTGGCGTAGATCGCCTCACGCGCCGCCGCGTCCGCGACCGTCTCGTCCAGCGCGCCGCGCATGCACAGGAGCCAGGCGTCGCGCTCGCCATCGCCGATGGGAAAGCCGAGATGCCGCTGGCGCAGCCGCGGATGGCCCTTTTCCGGCGTGTAGAGCGCCGGCCCGCCGGTCCATTCGGTGAGGTAGCGCTTGAGCACCTGCTTGATGGGGCCGAGATCGTCCGGATGCATGGCGCGGATGCCTTCGGCCTCCGGCAGCCGATCCATGCGGTCGTAGAAGGACTCGACCAGGCGGTCGATGACCACAACGCCGCCGAGGCGCTCGAACATGGTGACGTCCCGAACTGCCTCGCTCATGCCCGTTCTTCCCGCAGTGCCGCCATGGGCCGCTATTCCTCCATGTTCGGCAGGAGGATGACCTCCGCCGGCGCGCCCGGCCCCTGGGCGGCGACGAAATCGAGCGCGCTCACCAGCGAGAGCCCGCCGTCGCTCTCCATCAGCACCACCGCTTCGGGCGGCAGCTTGGCGAGCGCCTCCAAGAGCTGGGCAACCGTCATGCCGCCTCCCCTCAGCCGCCGCCGACGAGGGCGCCCGCCTCGTCATAGAGAAGTTCGGAGGGCTCCTCGTCCAGCATCGCCACCACCGCCCGGCGCAGCGCGCCGTTGGCGTGGTAGCCGTAGCTGTGGGTCAGCTCCACCTCCCCATACACCACCTTCTCGAACCCGGTCAGGCGGCCCGTGCCGTCGTAATAGGCGCGGATATAGGTGTTGCGATGGCCGAGCCCCTCCTCGGGCAGCGGGCTCACCAAATTGAAGGGCAGCTTGATGCCGGTATAGGACAGGAAATACCGGCAGGCGACGCGGTCCGCGTCGGTAGCCGGCGTGACCGATGCGGCGCTCGACGGGTTCGACATGGCAGCCATTCGCCTCAGCCCGGATGGATCATGATGTCCATGGTTTCGTCGTGTCCGTCATAGCCGCTCGCGCGGTCATCCTCGACGAGCGCGATGCCGCACAGGCATACGTCCGATCCCATGAGCGCCAGCGGGATCGGCTCGAGGCTCGCGCCCTCGCATGGACCCGCAAGGCACAGGCCGCTGGCGACGTCGAACGTCGCCCCGTGGCGCCCGCAGCGCAGATGCGCCCCGTCGGACGTGAAGAAGGCGCCGTCGCCGATATTGAGCCACACCTTCCCGTGCGGGCAGGCATTGACGTAGCCGACGAATTCGCGCGGGCGCACCCGCACCACGACGATGCCGTAGGGCCGCGCCTCGCCGTCGCCGGTCCGACGCGACAAAGTGAAGGCCTTGGCGCCGCCGGGCGGGATGCTCTCCGCCTTGCAGACGGCGTAGACCTCGATGCCCGATTGCGTCATGGCTCCCTTCCCTGCACGGACCGTACGAATTCGCGCCTTGCCCCGCGCGGTCTGTCGCAAAGGCGACGAGCGCGCCGCCCGCCGCCCCCTCAAGCGGGCCCAACGGCCGATTGCTCCGATATTTGCATGAAGCGTGCCGCACCGGCCCTTCGGGGCTCCAACCGCAGAGGCAGGCGCCATGGCGGCCATGAAATTCTACATGACACCGGGCTCGTGCTCGACCGGCATCCACATCATCCTGGAGGAGCTGGACGAGATCTTCGAGGCCCACATCGTCAACCTGCCGGCGGGCGACAACTTCAAGCCGGACTACCTCGCCATCAATCCCAAGGGCACCATCCCGGCGCTGGTGCGGCCGGACGGCAGCGTGCTGACGGAGCTGGTGGCCATCGCCTATTGGCTCGGGCGGGCGCGCGGGCGCGGCCGGCTGTGGCCGCAGGACCTGGACGGCGAGACGCGCGCCATCGAGGTGATGAGCCACGTCGTCGGCACCATCCACGGCCACGGCTTCGCGCGTCTGTTCACCACCCCCACCTTCTCGCGCGCCCAGGCCGAGCAGGAGAGCGTGAAGGCGCTCGGCCGGCTGATCGTCGAGAAGGGGTTCGCCGTGCTGGCGCGCCAGATGGAGGGGCAGGACTTCGTCGCCGGCGCATTCAGCGTCGCCGACGCGGTGCTGTTCTATGCGGAATTCTGGGCCGACAAGACCGGCATCGCCCTGCCGGCGCCGCTGCTGGCCCACTACCGGCGGCTTCTGGCGCGGCCGGCTGTGATCCGCGTGCTCAAGGAGGAAGGCTACGACCCCTCCCGCCTCGGCGGCGGAGCAAGCCGGCCGGCGGCGGCCGGCTGAAGGCGGATCAGGCGGCGGTGGCCGCGACGGCCGCCTTCAGCGCATCGAACTCAAGGCGGGGAATGCGGAACACCCCGCGCCCGCCGGACAGGGGCTGGAAATAGGACGGGTCCGACTTCTCGCGCAGATAGAAGAACCATTCCTGCGGCGTCAGGCCGGACGGGCGCTCGCCGATCTCCACCACCGAGCCGTCTGGCGCGAAGCGCGCATGGACGAGAACCTTGGGTTCGGTGGTCGGGGCTTCGGTGCTCTGGCTTTCCATGGCTTTCTCCATCGAATGGACGGGAAAGGCGCCGCGCGCCTCTCCCCCGTTTGGCGAGCCTCAGAAGCCCGAGAACTCGCCGAGCAGCTCCACCTTGACGTTCTCGGTGCCCAGCACCTGCGCGAAGCAGGCGATGCGGGACTTCGAGCCGACGCCGACGATGGTGTCGAGCTTCTCGTTCTCCTCGCGCGTGGTCTTGGAGATGCCCTTGCGGCCCTCCAGCACGAAGATGTGGGCCGCGTCGCCGCAATTTTCCGGGCTCTGCTCGGGCAAGCTCGGCACGACCTCGCGGATCGCGGCCCAGAGATTGGTGCCCTCGGGCACCTCGATGCTCTTGCTGGCGGGAAGAACTGTGACAGTAACCGTGGACATTGCCTGCTCCGTAGTGTCGATCTTGTCGTGACCTTCGGCTTGACATGCCGTCTTGGTCGGCTTCCTGAACCTCAGTAGATGGCGGCGCCGGCCCCACGTTCACCGAGGCATCCTTCATCTCGGCGACGATGAACTCGATCTCGTCCTCGGACAGGTGCGCATGGAACGGCAGCGCCACGGCCCGGTCGGCCACCTTTTCGGTGACGAGCAGGTCGCCCTTGCGATATCCGAGGTCGAAATAGTGTCGCTGGAGATGCAGCGGGTTGGCGTAGGCGGCCGCTTCGACGCGCTCGACGCCGAGATCCTCGACGATGGCGTCCCGGCTCGACTTCGAGAAGCGCGTGCCGAGATGGACCAGATAGAGGAACCAGTGCACCTCGGTGACGTCCGGCCCCACATAGGGGTCCTTGATGCCCTCGAAGGACTGCACATACTGGTAGTAGAGCTGCTCGGTGAGGCGGCGGCGCTCCAGAATCTCGTCGATCCGGTTGAGCTGCGCGAGGCCGAGGGCCGCCGTGAGGTCGCTGATCGGCGCCTGGAAGGGCGCGGTCATGGCGACCACCACGGACGAGCGCTCCTCCAGCCGGTGGGAGCGCAGGCGCCGCAGCGCCATGGCGATGTCCACGTCGTCGGTCACCAGCATGCCGCCCTCGCCGCACACCAGCGGGCCGGGCTGGGAGAAGTCGAACACCGCGACATCGCCGAACGTGCCGACCCGCCGGCCCTTGTAGCGCGAGCCGATGGCCTCGGTGGAATCCTCGATCAGCACCAGGCCGTGGTCCTCGGCAAGCGCGCGCAGCGGGTCCCAGGCGGCCGGATGGCCATTGGTGTTGGTGGCGACGATGGCCCGCGTCTTGTCGGTGATCTTCGCCGCCGCCTTCTCCGGCACCAGCGTGCCGGCCCAATAGTCGATGTCGGCGAACACCGGGCGCGCGCCGGCGAGCGTCACCGCGTGGGCGGTCTCGCGGAAGGAATAGGCCGAGCACACCACCTCGTCGCCCGCGCCGATGCCGTAGGCCTTCAGCGCCAGCAGGAGACCGAGCGTGCCGGAGGGAACGGCAACGGCATAAGCGCGCCCCAGATAGGCCGCGAAGGCGGCCTCGAACGCCTCCATCACCGGCCCGCCGGACAGGCGCGGCGAGCGGATCACCGCGTCGATGGCGGCAAGCTCGGCCGTCGTCACGTCCGGGTCGGAGAGCGGAATGAAGCGGCCTTCGGGCAGGCCCGGCACCGCATCGAGGCCGTCGTCCATCACCGCCGGCTCGCTCATGGCGCATCGCTCCGTCTGGCGAGGACGAGGCCGGTGGCGCGGGCGGGATCGTCGGTGAGCTGGACGCAATGATCGCGCGCGTCCATCAGGTGCAGATCGTAGCCACCCACCGTGCGGAACGGCGCCTCCACCACGTCGGAGGCGTCGCAGCGCGTGAAGGTGAAGCCGGGAAAGCGCGCGCGCAGGGCGGGGAAGACCTGCCCGTCCGCAGGCGGCGCCGCCAGCATGCCGGCGATCACGCCGAGGTCGTCCTCGTTCAGCGCCATGGCTTCACCTTCCCTGAAGCGCCCGCACGGGCGGGCTCACTGCCAGAACTTTCGGTGCGTATCGAAGGTCAGAACGTCGAGCACCGCGGACAGCCGCGCATGGCGGCAATCCCACGCCCACAGCCCCTTGCCGTGGTCCTTGCGGAACAGGTCCCACTGGCCCTGCTCCTCGTCGAACAGCAGCAGCGCGATGTCGACGATGCCGCCGTCCGGGTCGATGTTGCGCGAGCAGCAGGCGCTCTCGATCCGGTAGCCGCCGGGCACCGGCTGTACCGCCGGCTCCACGTAGCGGTAGCGGCGCCGCGTTTTCAGCGCCCGCTCCACGCGGCGCTTGTCGAGATCGTTCGGCTGGGCCTTGCCGCCCATGGACATTCCGAGCATCGTCGCAGCCATGGCACGCCCCCATCACACCGGCTCGATCTCTTCCTCGAGGCAGCCCACCACGAGCCGCTCGGTGAATTCGACCAAATAGATCGGCGTGTTGCTGTCGGTGTGCATGCCCACCTGGACGATCTCGCCGGTGGTGCCCTCCGCCGCCAGCAGCGCGTCCTCCGCCACGTCCGGATAGCCGCCGTCGTTGCGCAGCTCGATCAGGGTCTTCACCCTCTGACCCCACTGGTATTTCGGGGTGCGCGGCTCGAACATCATCGCGCCATCCCCCCGACGGCCGGCAGCGGCAGGTCGATGTCCTCGTCGCGGCTGATCACCGGGTCGAGTTCCTTCTTCTTCATGCCGACGCGATTGCCGCTCTCCATGAATTCGACGCCGTAGATGTAGAATTGCTGGAGAAAGGTGCCGATGGAGACCACGTATCCCTCCTCGCCCTTCTTCGCGAGGATCTCGCCGATCTCCTTGCCGGCATAGGTGCCGTCATTGCGGATGGTGCGCTTGGCCTTCACCTTCTCGCCGAAGGAGAAGTACGGCGGCTCGGTGATCTCCACCACCTCGCTGTCGCGGACGATGTTGCTCATCTCGGCATCTCCCTCATGAGGTCTCCCGGCTCGGGACGAAGCGTGCCGCGCGCGCGGGCCATCTCGCGCACCATCATGTCGGTGTCGTCGACGAGGTCGCCGAGCAGCGCGGGGGAAAGGCGGCTCGCCACCTCGTGGCGCACACGCCAGTCGGGATCGGCCTTCAGGCGCGCCAGGAGGTCGGGCGCGAGGCGCCGGGCCGCCTCCAGGCGCACGCTCGCCGCAGGGTCGCCCGCCATCCGCAGCAGCCATTCGGCGGGCAGGCGCTGCGCCACCACGCGGCGCACCTCCACCTCCGCATCGTCCATCAGGCGCGCGAGCAGCGGCGGCGCCACGCGCCGGGCGACGACGATGCGCACATAGTAATCGGGGTCCGCCAGCATGGGCACCAGCTCGGCATCGTCGAGCAGCGAGGCGATGCGGATGCGCACCTCGCGGTGCGGGTCCTGGCGCAGCCGCAGGATCAGCCGCTTGGGCAGCCGCCGCGCCGCGTTCCATCGCACCGTCTCCTCGGGATCGTCGAGCAGGGGAGTGAGGAGGAACACGTCCGCATGCTTCGCCGCGATGGCGCGCACCTCGAAGTGCTCGTGATGAACATATGCGTTCGCGAGCGCCGGGTTCCAGGTGAAGAAGCGGTCGATGCGCCGGGCGTAGCGGTCATTGACGCAGGCATGCTTCAGCCGGCAGCCCCCGTCCGCGCGCAGGGCGGCGTGGCGGCAGGCGCCGCAATCGATCTCAAGCCCGCGCCAGTCGATGGCTTCATCGATCTCGTCAGTCATCGCCGTCCTCCGCTCGGTTCAGGACGTCGATGAGCACCTTCGCGCCGATCTTGTCGGTGGGGTCGAGCTCAAGCAGCTTCTCCACCGCCGCGCGGCCCTCGGCGAGGTTGCCCAGCCGCATGTTGAGATAGGCGTAGCCCTTGAGCGTGAAGAGGAAGAAGCGCGGCATCAGCTCCTCGTAGCGGCCGAACAGCGCGTCCTCGGGCGCCACGTCGCGCCAGTCGGCCGGAAGGTTGGTCTCGCGCTGCGCCTTGGCGAGGCAGATGCGCGCCACCTCCAGGCACTCGGACAGCCGGCCCTTGTAGAAATAGAAGCGGTAGAGGCCGATGAGGACCGCGGCATGGCCCGGAGCGATGGCCTCGGCCTGCCTGAGGTGCGCCTCGGCGACCTCTCCCAGATGGTAGGAGAGCCCGGCCTGCCAAAGGTGCCAATTGGCCTCCTCCGGCAGGCCGCCGCCCAGCAGCGCGTGCGCGAGCAGAGCGTCTTCCGCGAAGACGGAAGGCTCGGTCTGCGTCGCGCGCGCGGCGTCCATGGTCGTTCCGCCGCTCACAGGCCCGCCGGCAGCGCCTGGCCGTGGGAGGCGCAGGTGGTTGCCTTGGGATCGTGGAAGACGAGGCCGGTCTTGGCGGCGGTGTCGGTGAAGTCCACCGTCACGCCGTCCAAAAGGATGCGGCTCTCGGCCGGCAGGAACAGCTTGACCGCGCCCTTCTGCACCACCGCGTCGCCGGGCATGGGCTCGCGCAGCACGCAGATGTCCGCGTTGAGGCCCGAGCAGCCGCCCGGCGAGACGGCGAGGCGGAAGCCCGCCCCCGGCCCGCCGTCGGACATCACCATGAGCCGCATGAACTTCTCGGCCTTGGGAGTGATGGTGAAGTTCATCGTCGTCCCTCCTCAGGCCGGGAGCTGGTAGCGCGGAAACGCGGTGTCGATGACGCAGGTATTGTCCACCGGACAGACGGCGGCGCACTGCGGCTCGTCGAAGTGGCCGAGGCACTCGGTGCACTTCTTCGGGTCGATGACGAACGTGCCGTTCTTCTCCGAGATGGCGACGTTCGGGCACTCCGGCTCGCAGGCCGAGCAGGAGGTGCACTGGGAGGCGATGATCTTGAGGGTCATGGCAGGTCCTCAGCCTCAGGCCGCGCTGATCAGCGCACCCTGGCGGATCTCCGCGTCACCGCGAACGGTGTGCGCGATCTCGCCGCTCTTCACCTTGTCCAGGTAGTCCTTGAACCAGGTGATGGCGCTCTTCTCGATGAATTCGTGGGCGTACTGGTCCACGGGATCGATGCCCGCCTTGGCGAGGTCCGCCTTCGGGCAGCCGCCGATCTTGGCGACGAACACCGCGTGGCAGTCGTTGATGGCGCGGATCACGGTCTCAAGGCTGTCCTCGTCGCCGAAGCCGCCCTGGCAGTAGAGGTCGACGCGGCGGTGGCCGACGAACTTGGCGCCCGCGGTCGAGAGTTCGTAGACCTGGAACTCCTTGGCGTGGCCGAAATGCTCGTTGATGAGGCCAGAGCCCTTGGTGGCCACCGCGACCAAAAGCTTGATGTCGCTCTGCGCGCCGGCCAGCGTCTCCAGCTCCTCCTGCTTCGCCGCCACCTTGGCGACGCGCTCCTCCTCCACCATGGCCTGGTAGGCCTTGCGGCCCTCCATGTCGTAATTGACCTCCATGGCCATGATCTTGTCGGTGGTGAACTCGGCCGAGCGGTCCTCGCCCAGCAGGCCGACCGCGTCGGCGCGGCACTGGCGGCAGTGCCGCATCATGTTCATCTCGCCCTCGCAGCTGTCCTGCAGGGCCTTGAGCTCCTGGGCGGAGGGGCCGCGCTGGCGTTGAGGCCGAACACGGTGCCGTGCTCGGGCGAGGAGATCAGCGGCATGATGTTGTGCAGGAAGGCGCCGCGCGACTTCACCGCCTTGTTCACCTCGACCAGATGCTGGTCGTTGATGCCGGGGATCATCACCGAGTTGATCTTGCACAGGATGCCGCGCTCGGTGAGCATCTCCAGGCCCTGGAGCTGGCGATCGGTGAGGATCTTGGCCGCCTCGTAGCCGGTGTAGCGCTTGTGCTTCCAGAAGATCCACGGATAGATCTTCGCGCCGACCTCGGGGTCCACCATGTTGATGGTGATGGTGACGTGGTCGACATTGTAGCTGGCGATGGTGTCCACGTGATCGGGCAGCGCCAGGCCGTTGGTGGACAGGCAGAGCTTGATGTCGGGCGCGGTCTTCGAGATCAGCTCGAAGGTCTTGAAGGTCTTCTCGGGGTTCGCCAGCGGGTCGCCGGGGCCGGCGATGCCGAGCACGGTCATCTGCGGGATGGTGGAGGCCACCGCCAGCACCTTCTTGGCCGCCTGCTCGGGGGTCAGCTTCTCGGAGACGACGCCGGGCCGGCTCTCATTGGCGCAGTCATACTTGCGATTGCAGTAGTTGCACTGGATGTTGCAGGCCGGCGCCACGGCCACGTGCATGCGGGCATAATGGTGGTGGGCTTCCTCGGAATAGCAGGGATGGTTCTTCACCTTCTCCCAGATCTCGGTGGGCAGGTCGTTCTGCCCCGCGCCCGAACCGCAGCTCGCCTTGCCCGAGCCGCCGGACGTGCCGCAGCCCTTGTGCTCGGCCATCTTCTGCATCAGGTCGTCCATGTCGACGTTGGCTTCGACGGCGGTCCCGACGGCGTCCCCCACATGCTCAGTCGTCGCGTCCATGTTTGGTGCTCCTCGTCTCGAGCAGGATCCAGTCATCCTGAGAAGACGTGAGCAACCGCCGTGCCAGCCGCGTCGACGGAAAATATATTATTACTAGCAGATATTTATCTGAGACGAGACGCTGTCGTGTTGCGCACACGGGCCACCCCCGGGCGCCGCAGGCATGTTGGAAAGGTTACATGTTCGCGGCCTCGGGACAGATCTTTCGGCGCCGATCTTGATCTCGATCAATGCACCGCCCTGAATCTGAACGCCGGCAGGCCTCCATGGGAGGTCGCCGCGTTGGGACTGCGCGAGAGGCAGCCGAGACTGTCAGGCGGCGGTCAGGATTTCGGTCGCCCTTGCCAAGGGCACCGCGACCGGGATGATGCCGTGGCCGAACAGGAAGCGCAGTTCGTTCTTCGTCAGCGCGTCCGGGTCCACCACCGCATAGTTCGGGCCGCCGGAGCGCTTGATGATCTGCCGCGCATAGTTGCGCAGGAGCTGGTCGTGGAAGCGGCAGCCGAGGAACAGGAAGCCGCGCTCGGTGCGCCGGTCCTTCACGATGTCCGGGATCGGCGTCTGAATGTCGATCTCGGTCAACACCTCCACATAGTCCGCGTCGGAAATGAGGAAGTTCCTCGCCGGCACCACGCCGCCATGGGGCTTGTAGAGCAAGGTCGTCCAGGACGGCGCGGCGGCCTTGTTGGTCTCGGCGCCGGCGGCGTCGTAGAAGCGGTACCAGCGGTCCTCGCCGATGCCGGCGCGGGTGATGCCCTGCACCTCGCCCCAGTCGGTGCGATCGGCGAGCGCCGCGCGCATGGCGCCGTCATACCAGGTGTCGACGATCATCGGCAGCCTGAGGCCGGCGAGATAGGTGTGGAGCGCCGTCGGCGCCACCGGTGTCGCGAACGCGTCCGCCATCAAAGCGGAGACGGTGTTGCGGTGCTTCGTGCTCTCGATGTGCTGGGCCGCCGCCCAGACATTGCCCTTGGCGCGCTTCGGGAGCGCCACCTTGGTGCCGAGGAAGGCCGCGAGCGACTCGGGCGTCATGGGCACGCTGGTCGCGCCGAGCGCCGCGACGCCGGGGCCGAGATAGGGCACCACCGCGCCTGTCTTGAGCCCTGCGGCGGTTTTGGCGATCACCGCCTCCGCGTCCGCGAGCCTGACGATATCCGCCGTCGAGACCGGGGCGTTCATCTTCACTCCTCCTCGCTGCCGCGCTTCTTGGCGTTGACGGTGATGGGCAGGCTGGTGCCGGGCGCCATCTCGGGCAAATCGAGCACCCAGCCGTTGGCGATCTTGATCCAGCCGCCCCACAACGTCTCGTGCTCGAACTCCACGATGGGCTCCTCCAGGTCCTTCTTCGGGACATAGATGGACAGGCCGGTCTCGGGAGAACGGCGGATCATGACTTTCATGAGGGGGCTCCTGGGTGAAGGATCGGGCGCCGGGCGTCGCGGCCCGCGCCATGTCGGTTGGGGGCGCGCTCAGCCATGGGCGGCGGCCTCGCTCTGGCGCGCCTGCCAGGCGGGCGACATCTCCCGCAGCGCGGCGACGATGCCCGGCAGCGCCTCCAGCACGCGGTCGACGTCGGCGCCGGAATTCTCCCGCGAGAGCGACAGGCGCAGCGCGCCGTGCAGCGCCCGGGCCGGCAGGTTCATGGCCTTCAGCACATGCGACGGCTCGGTGGAGCCGGAGGTGCAGGCGGAGCCGGTGGAGGCGGCGATGCCGGCGCGGTCGAGCCGGTTCAGGATCGCCTCGCCGTCCAGAAAGTCGAAGGCCAGGTTGGCGGTGTTGGGCAGGCGACGTTCGCCGTCGCCATTCACCCGGCAGCCCTCGATGCGCTGGAGCAGGCCCTGCTCCAGCCGGTCGCGCAGGCTCTTCACCCGCGTGCCCTCGTCGGCGAGGTGGGCCAGCGCCAGTTCCGCCGCCTTGCCGAGGCCGACGATGGCCGGCACGTTCTCGGTGCCGCCGCGCCGTCCGCGCTCCTGGTGGCCACCGCGGATCAGCGGCCGGAACTTCACGCCCTTCTTCACATAGAGCGCACCGATGCCCTTCGGGCCGTGCAGCTTGTGGCCGGAGAGCGACAGCATGTCGATGGCCGTGGCCTTCACGTCCATGGGCACCTTGCCCACCGCCTGCACCGCATCCGTATGGAACAGCGCGCCGGCCGCCTTCGCCATCTCGGCGAGCGCGGCCACGGGGAAGAGCGTGCCGGTCTCGTTGTTGGCCCACATCACCGAGGCGAGCGCGGTGCGCGGGCCGAGCGCGGCGCGGTAGGCGTCCATGTCCAGGCGACCGGCGCCATCGACGCCGATATAATGCACCTTCACGCCGCGGGTCTTTTTCCAGATGCGCGGCCGGGGCCAGCACCGCCTGGTGCTCCACCTGCGTGGTGACGATCTCGCTGCGGCCGTCCGCCTCGCCGACCTCGAGCGCCGAGAGCAATGCGGCATTGTCGGATTCGGTACCGCCGGAGGTGAAGACGACCTCGTGGTCGAACGCCGCGCCAATGAGCGCCGCGAGCGCCTGGCGCGCGCCTTTCACCGCACCGGCCACGTCGGCGCCGAAGGCATGGGTGGAGGAGGCGTTGCCGAACTGGTCCGCGAAGTAGGGCAGCATGGCGGCCACCACCTCGGGATCGGTGCGCGTCGTCGCGTTGTTGTCGAGATAGACCGGCCGCACGGGACGACGCCTCCCTGTTGAGGCCCGAAGGCCCGGCGCTAAAGGCCCGGCGCTACTGGGCGACCTTGATCGGCGCCGTCGGGCCGGCCACGGGCACGAGGCGCACGAACTCGCCGAGCCGCTCAATGAGCTTGGCCTGGATGCCCTCCATGGTGGCGCTGGCGAGCTTGCAGAACACGCAGGCGCCGGTGAGCTTCACGAACACCTTCGAGCCCTCCACATTCACCAGCACGCAATCGCCGCCGTCGCGCTTGAGGTTGGGGCGGATCTCCTCGATCACCTCCTGGATCAGCGCCAGGCGGTCGGTCTCGGCACGGGGCGCGGGGGCGCGCTGTTCGGTTTCCTGCAGCATCTCGGTCCTCATCTTCGGTACGGGGTGGGGCCGAAAGGCCGTCAGCCGAACGACTTGCCGCAGGAGCAGCTCGACGTGGCGTTGGGGTTTTCGAAGGTGAAGCCCGAGCCTTCGAGCGCCACCACGAAGTCGATCACGGTGCCGGCAAGAAGTTCGTGGCTCTTGTTGTCCACGAACACCTTCACGCCATCGCGCTCGATCACGGTGTCGTCCGGATCGGCGTCGTTCACGAGGCCCATCATGTATTTGTAGCCGGCGCATCCGCCGGCCTCGACCATGATGCGCAGGCCGCCCACCGGCTTGTCGGCTCCGGAGATGGCGCTGCGAACGGCGTTCAAGGCGCTGTCCGTCAGATTGATCATCGCTCGACCTTCACTGAGAAAACGGGTCGAACCTCAACTGGCAAGAGCCATGCCAGACCGTAATGCTTTAGAATATAATGATTTTCTGCCTCGCAGATGTTGCGTTTTGCGACGCGTGTCCGGTTCGGACACGGTGCGGGGACGCGGCGCGAGCCGGCGCTGGCGGCGGCGGCGTCCCCGCCCCGGCGGAGCGGGCCGG
>NZ_JBNFNU010000052.1:0-16539 GCF_057364445.1 Xanthobacter sp. BG11Y11_SDJG | reverse complement strand
CGCCGCCGCCCGCACCCGGCCGCACCGGCCGCACGGTGAGCGTCCGGCTGCGGGGGCCTGCTCGGGATTGAATGGCTGCCGGGCGACGGCGGCCACGTGCTGATGACCGGGCCGGTGGAGCGCGAGTTCGCCGGCCGCATCACCCCCGCCATGCTGGGCGAGGCGGCCTGAGATGACCGCCCCCGAGGTTCTCAGCTTCGGCTGCCGCCTCAACGCGCTGGAAGGCGACGCGGTGCGCGCCATGGCGGCCGAGGCGGGCCTTGAGCGCGCCCTCGTCGTCAACACCTGCGCCGTGACCGCCGAGGCGGTGCGCCAGGCGCGCCAGGCGATCCGCCGCGCCAAGCGCGCCGATCCGGACCTGCGGGTGGTCGTCACCGGCTGCGCGGCGCAGGCCGATCCCGCCGCCTTCGCGCGCATGCCCGAGGTCGCCGCCGTGGTCGGCAATGGCGAGAAGGTGCGCCGGCAGACCTGGAACGCGCTGGCGCAGGCGGCCGATTTCGGCCTCTCCGGCGAGGCGCAGGTGCGCGTCGGCGACATCATGGCGGTGCGCGAGACGAGCCCGCATCTCGCCGACCGGTTCGCGGCCCACACCCGCGCGTTCGTCGAGGTGCAGAACGGCTGCGACCACCGCTGCACCTTCTGCATCATCCCTTTTGGCCGCGGGAATTCCCGCAGCGTGCCCATGGGCGCGGTGGTGGGCCAGGTGCGCCGGCTGATGGAAGCCGGCCATGCGGAGGTGGTGCTGACCGGCGTCGACCTCACCTCCTACGGCGCCGATCTGCCCGGCGCGCCGTCGCTGGGGCGGCTCGCCCGCACGATCCTGCGCCAGGTGCCCGAACTCGCCCGCCTGCGCCTGTCCTCCATCGACGCGCTGGAGGCGGACCAAGAATTGAAGGCGGCGCTGGCGGAAGAAGAACGGCTCATGCCGCACCTCCATCTCTCGTTGCAGGCGGGGGACGATTTGGTCCTGAAGCGCATGAAGCGCCGGCATTCGCGCGCCGAGGCGCTGGCCTTCGTCGCCGAGCTGCGGCGCCTGCGACCCGGCGTGGTGCTGGGCGCCGATCTGATCGCCGGCTTTCCCACGGAGACCGAGGCGCAGTTCCGCGCCACCCTCTCGCTGGCGGAGGAGGCGGGGCTCGCCTTCCTCCACGCTTTCCCGTTCTCGCCCCGTCCCGGCACGCCGGCCGCGCGCATGCCGCAGGTGGACGCGGCGAGATCGCCGAGCGCGCCTTTGGTGACGAGCACCACCGGCTCCGGCGCGAGGAAGAGGGCGGTGGCGAGCCCGGCAATGCCGCTGCCGACCACCACGCCGGCCGGCGAGATGGCCCGCGATCGCGGTCACAGCGCCAGCATCCGCGTGACCGAGGCGCGGGCGCGCGCGGCGAGCGCCGGGTCGATGGTGACCTCGTGGAGGTTCTCCTCCAGCGCCGCGCGGATGTTCCTGAGCGTGATCTTCTTCATGTGCGGGCAGAGGTTGCAGGGCGCACGAAGTCGATGTCGGGATACTTCACGGCGACGTTGTCGCTCATGGAGCATTCGGTGAGCAGCACCACGCGGGCCGGGCGCTTCTCACCCACATAGTCGGCCATGGCGGCGGTGGAGCCGGCGAAGTCCGCCTCCGCCACCACGTCCGGCGGGCATTCGGGATGCACCAGTACGCTCACGCCCGGATGGCCGGCGCGCAATTCGCGCACGTCCTGCGCGGTGAAGCGCTCGTGCACCTCGCACTGACCGGCCCAGGCGATGATCTCCACGTCGGTCTCCGCCGCCACGTTCTTCGCCAGATACTGGTCCGGCAGCATGATGACCTTGGGCACGCCGAGCCCCTCGACGATCTTCTTCGCATTGCCCGAGGTGCAGCAGATGTCCACCTCCGCCTTCACCGCGGCCGACGTGTTCACATAAGCGATCACCGGCACGCCGGGATGGGCGAGGCGCATCAGGCGCACGTCGGCGGGGGTGATGGAATCGGCGAGCGAGCAGCCGGCCCCGGCGTCCGGGATCAGCACCGTCTTCGACGGGTTCAGCAGCTTCGCCGTCTCGGCCATGAAGTAGACGCCGGCGAGCACGATCACGTCGGCCTCGGCCGTCATCGCCTCGCGCGCCAGCGCCAGGCTGTCGCCGACGATGTCGGCGACGCCGTGGAAAATCTCCGGCGTCTGGTAGTTGTGGGCGAGGATCACCGCGTTGCGCTCGCGCTTCAGGCGGTGGATGGCCTCCACGTCGTCGGCGAACAGCGCCCAGTCGGCGGGCGGCACCACGCGGCGGACCTTTTCATAGAGCGCCTGGGTGCGGGCGAAGCTGTCGGGAAGCGCGAGCATCATGCCTATACTCACATTGAGCATATATCCGGCATATGCTTATCCTGAGCATAATCCCTGTCAAGTGCGCGCGAGCGGAACTTTCGTGCCGGCCACCGCCCGCTCGGCCACGACGCCGTGGCGGAAGCGGAAGAGTTTCGCAGGCCGGCCAACGGCTTCCGAGGTGGTGGCGCCGGTCTCCTCCACCAGTTCCTGCTGCTCGACCAGGCGGCGGAAATTTTGCTTGTGCACCGCACGCCCCGCCAGCGCCTCCACGCAGCGCTGGAGCTGGAGCAGGGTGAAGGTGGGCGGCATCAGCTCGAACACCACGGGGCGGTACTTGATCTTGGCCCTCAGGCGGGCAATGCCGGTTGAGAGGATGCGCCGGTGGTCGGCGAACATGGCGCGCCCGGCCAGGGTCTCGCCCGCCGGTTTGGCGCTGCTGCGGCAGCTCTCCGGCACGAGGCCGGCCTCATAGAGCAGTTCGTAGCGCTGGAGCGCCAGTTCATCGTTCCAGGGGTGGCCGTCGAGGGCGAAGGTGACGCGCGCCCGCTCCAGCCGCTCGGCGCGCCTCGGCCCCTTCTCGGCCTGCGCCCATGCGTGAAGGCGCGGCGCGATGGCCTTGCCGATCACCGCCGGCGCGCCGGAGCGGTGGTCCTCCCATGGGAAATAGTCATACCAGGAGCGCCACCCGCCCTCGGCCGGCTCGCGCTCGCGCGTGAGGCCGAGATAGGAGATGGAGATGGTGCGCGCCTCGCTGCCCGCGCCCGCGCGATCCGGGCCGGCGAAGCCGGTGCGGTCCTTGTCGGCACGATCCGGGCCGGCGAAGCCGGTGCGGTCCTTGTCGGCAAAGGTGTAGAGCTGCTCCACATAACCGAGCGGGTGGTGGGTCTGCTGCTCCACCCAGTCGCGCAGGCCCGCCTGGAGCGAGCGGTGGGCCACCTCGAACGGGCCGGACGGCAAAGCGCGGCCCTCGTCGAGCGTCATCACCCGCGGCTCGCCGCCGGCCACCGCCACCAGCACGGCGGTCAGTTCGACCTTGACGGCGTGCCCCGCTTTGGCGGCGGGCTCCGCCATTTCGGCCGGCACCGTCTTGGTGGCCCCCTTCGAGGCCGGTTTTGTGGACTGGCCGCGCCTGGCGCTCGACATGAAGCTCCCGCAATGTTGGCCGCCGCCCCTGCGGGCCCCTTCAGCGCTGATAGCACAGGCGTTTCCGGCGCGGAACGCGCTCTTGGTCGAAGCTCAGGCGGCCTCGGCGGCGAGCGGGCGCAGCAGCGCGTCCGCGGTCTCGCCCGCCAGCAGGGCGACGTTGGCGTCCTTGGTGATCATGGCGGCGACGATCGCCCCGTCGATGAGCAGGCCCAATTGGTGGGCCAGTCCCCCAGGATCGCGCGCGCCCGCCTCCTCGGCCAGCCTGCCCAGGGTCTCCAGCACCACCTTCTTGTGGGCGAGGGCGATCTGGCGCATGCGGTCGTCGCGCTTGTCGGTCTCTGCCACCGCATTGATGAACGGGCAGCCGAAGAAGGCGTCGTCACAGAACCACTGCCGCAGCACCGGGAAGATGCGCCTGAGGCGCGCCACCGGCGCCGCCTCGCCCTTGCCCAGTTCGCCGAGGAACCAGTCGCGCCACGCCGCGCCCTCGCGCTCCAGCACCGCCTCAACCAGCTTCTCCTTGGAGCCGAAGGCCTTGTAGAGGGTCGCCTTGGCGGTGCCCGCCTCGGCCACCACCGCATCCACCCCCACGGCCGTGATGCCGTACTGGCAGAACAGGCGTGTCGCGGCCTCAATCAGGCGCTCGCGTGCGGATGCCTCGCGTGCGGCGGCGTCGGCGCCGTCCGGGCCAGCGATCCTGGCCCTGTGGGGATTGAAGCTCACCGTCATGTCTGCGCCCGCTGCCTCGGTGTCGTCCTGCCCGTTCGCAGGGCAATTTTCGGTCACGGACTGACCCTATGCCCGATCCGTGGGCAGAAAGACAGACCTGTCTGACTGAATCATGCGAGAAGCATGCCGGATTTCCTACGGCATCGCGAGCGGCAAATCCTGTCCGCACATGGAAAAATCACCGATCTGCGAGCAGGGCGCATCACCCCGACCCATCTGGCACGGTCTCTGCATTAGACAGACCGGTCTGTCTCTAGACATGCCCAAGGAGATCGAGATGTCAGCACCCCAGACCGCCCTCACGGGCTGCCTCATGCCGGATCAGACCGCGCCCACCGGCTGCCTCGCCCCCATCGACAAGGACGGCCTCGAGAAGCTCATCGCGGCCGGCAAGGCGGACCCGAAGGTCATCAAGACCCTGAAGTGCAAGACCGTGGCCGAGGGCCGCTTCCGGCACGCCAACTATATCCGCAACCTCGCGCCCTACATCGTCGACGAGCCGCCGGGTCTGCTGGGCGACGATACCGCGCCGAACCCCTCCGAGGCCTCGCTCGCCGCGCTCGGCTCCTGCCTCGCGGTGGGCCTCCACGCCAATGCGGTGCATCGCGGCTGGACCGTGCGCAAGCTGGAGCTCCAGCTCGAAGGCGACCTCAACATCACCGCCGTTTGGGGCACCGGCGACGTGAGCGAGAAGCCGGTCGGCTTCACCGACGTGCGCGTGAAGGTCGACATGGAATGCGACGGCGTGCCGAAGGAGGACGTGGAAGCCCTCATCTCCCACGTCACCAAGTGGTCGCCCGTGGCCAACACCTTCGTGCGCCCGGTGAACCTCGAAGTCGCGCTGGGCTGAGGCCCTGCCGAGAAAGATCGCGGCCGGCCCCTGGCCGGCCGCCTGCCGAACCCGGAGAGACCCGCATGTTCGCCACGACCCTCGCCCCTGCCGCGTCCGCGATCCCGGCCGAAGCCTCCCCCGCCGAGGTGCTCGCCGAGGTCGCCCGCATCTGCGCGTCCGACCTCGCGCCGGCGGCCCGCGCCATCGACGAGGGCGCCTATCCCGGCGACATCCTGCGCCGCTTCGCGGCCGCCGGCGCGTTCGGCCTGCACGCCCGGGCCGGGGGGCTCGGCTCAACGATGCAATCGCCGCCATGTCGGCCATGTCGCAGACCTGCGTCTCCACCGGCTTCATGGCCTGGTGCCAGAACACGCTCGCCTGGTACCTGATGATGTCGGACAACGCGGCGCTGCGCGCCCGCCTGCTGCCCAAGGTGGTGGCCGGCGAGGTGCTGGGCGGCACCGGCCTCTCCAACCCCATGAAGTCGTTCTTCGGCATCGAGACCCTGAAGCTGCGCGGCACCCGCGTGGACGGCGGCTACAAGGTCAAGGGCCTGCTGCCGTGGGTGTCGAACCTCGGCCCCGACCATATCTTCGGCGCCGTGTTCGCGCTGGAGGGCCGTGAGGGCCAGCCGGTGATGGCGCTCATCGACTGCGCCGACCCGGCGGTGACGCTGAAGCCCTGCGAGCCGTTCCTCGCCATGGACGGCACCGGCACCTACGGCGTGCAGGTGCGCGACCTGTTCATTCCCGACGACCTGGTGCTGGCGCACGAGGCCATGCCGTTCGTCAAGAAGATGCGCGCCGGCTTCATCCTGCTCCAGGCCGGCATGGCGTTCGGCCTGATGCGGGACTGCCTCGCCATGATCGGCGAGGTGGAGGGCCCGCTCGGCCACGTGAACCGGTATCTGCCCATGCAGGGGTCCGACCTCGCGGGGGAGATCGCGGCCCTGGAAGCGGAGGTCGCGGCGCTCTGCGCGACGGCGGACGACCCGTCCCCCGGCTATTTCCGCCGCGTGGTGGCGGCGCGGCTCGCGGCGGGCGACGCCAGCGTCGCCGCGGCGAATGCGGCCATGCTCCATTGCGGGGCGCGGGGCTATGTGGCCGCCCACCGCTGCCAGCGGCGCCTGCGGGAATCCTATTTCGTCGCCATCGTCACGCCCGCCACCAAGCAGTTGCGCCTGATGCTCGACCAGCTTCCGGCCTGACCCGCCGGCAAAACGGAAACGGGGCGCAAAGCCCCGAACGACAAAGCCTTTCCAGCCGCAATCGTTCGTCTTCCGAGAGGGGATCACCATGACCGTTCTCATTTCGCCGACCGAGCTTTCCGACCTCATGGGCGCCGCGCCCACCGTGGTCATCGACACCCGTTCGCCCGACGCCTACGCCGCCGGCCACATCCCCGGCGCGGTGAACCTGCATGAAATCTTCACCTATCTCGCCACCTCGACGCCGGAGGGCTTCGCCGAGCTGAAGGCCAAGTTCGCCGACGCCTTCGGCAAGGCCGGCCTGTCCGGTGGCGAGACGGCGGTGATCTACGAGCAGTCGATGAATTCCGGCTTCGGCCAGTCCTGCCGCGGCTATTTCCTGCTCACCTTCCTCGGCTATCCGAAGGTGAAGGTGCTGCATGGCGGCTTCGCCGCCTGGACCGCCGCCGGCCTTCCCGTCTCCACCGAGGCGCCGGCTCCGAGCCCGGCCACCTTCCCGGTGGACGAGGCGGCCGGCGAGGTCATCATCGATGCCGGAGCGATGCTGGAGGCGGTCGCCGACCCCACCATCGCCAAGCTCGACGTGCGCGACGTGGACGAGTGGATCGGCGAAAGCTCCTCGCCCTACGGCAAGGACTTCTGCCCGCGCAAGGGCCGCATCCCCGGCGCCAAGTGGATCGAGTGGTACCGCATGATGAAGCCCACCGCCGAAGGGCCGCGCTTCAAGTCCTCGGCGGAGATCATGGCGGAGTGCGCCAGCGTCGGCATCACCGCCGAGACCCCGGTCTACCTCTATTGCTTCAAGGGCGCGCGCGCCTCCAACACCTTCCTCGCGCTCAAGGAGGCGGGCGTGAAGGACGTGAAGATGTACTTTGGCTCCTGGAACGAGTGGTCGCGCGACCCGAGCCTGCCGATCGAGGAGGGGCATCCGGCGGCGACCTGACAAGCGCAAGGAGGAGCCGCGCCGTGCCCGAGATCACCTGCTATTTCAGCCCCCAGTCCGGCTATGCCTATCTGGGGCACGCGCGCGTGCGGGCGATCGCCCGCGCCCACGGCGCCGCCGTCCAGTGGCGGCCCGTGGACATCATGAAGGTGTTCGCCGCGGGCGGCTCCACCGCCCCGGCCAAGCAGTCGCCCCAGCGCAACGCCTACCGCAAGCAGGACATCGTGCGCTGGGCGAAGGCCGCCGGCATTCCCATCAACACCGAGCCGAAATTCTGGCCCACCGATACCCTGCCGGCCTGCCGGCTGATCGCCGCCGCCATCGCGGCCGGGGAGGACCCGGCCGACCTCATCGGCGGCTGCCTCGCCGCCGTGTGGGCGCGCGACCTGCAGATCGCCGATCCCGAGGTGCTCTACCAACTCGCCGGCGAGGCCGCCTCGACGCGCTGGCGCTCGCCGAGCGCGCCGCTGGGCCGGAAGCCGCCGCATTGGTGGAGGCCTACACGGCCGAGGCGATCGAGAAGGGCGTGTTCGGCTCGCCCACTTATGTCATCGGCGACGACGTGTTTTTCGGCCAGGACCGCCTCCACTTCGTGGACGCGCAGCTCGCCGCGATGACGGAGGCGGCCCAATGAGCGCGCCCTTCGTCATCATCGGCGCCGGCCAGGCCGCCGCCCAGGCCGCCGTCTCGCTCCGCGCGGAGGGCTATGGCGGCGAGATCGTCATGCTCGGCGACGAGACCCATCTGCCCTACCAGCGCCCGCCGCTCTCCAAGGCGTTCCTCGCCGGCGAGATGAGCGCCGACCGGCTGGAGCTGAAGGCGCCCAGCTTCTATGCGGACAGCGGCATCGACGTGCGCCTCGGCACCCGCGCCGTGCGCCTGCTGCCCGCCGAGAAGGCAGTGGAGACCGATGGCGGCATTCGCATCCCTTATGAGCGGGCGCTGATCGCCACCGGCACCCGCGCCCGGGCGCTGCCGGTGCCCGGCGCGGACCTCGACGGCGTCTACTCCATCCGCACCATCGACGACGTGGCGCGCTTCCGCGCGGCGGCCGAGCCGGGGGCGAAGCTGGTCATCGTCGGCGGCGGCTATATCGGCCTCGAAGTCGCGGCGAAGGCCAACAAGATGGGCCTCGACGTGAGCGTGGTGGAGGGCCAGCCGCGCGTGCTGGCGCGTGTCGCCTGCGAGGACATCTCGCGCTACGCCACCGACCTCCAGCGCGCCCACGGCGTGCGGGTGCTGACCGCCACCGGCGTCGCCGCCCTCACCGGCACGGAGCGGGTGAGCGGCGTCGAGCTCTCCACCGGCGAAGTGCTGCCGGCGGACCTCGTACTCTCGGCGGTGGGCGCGGTGCCGAACGCGGAACTGGCCGCCGAGGCGGGCCTCGCCATCGAGAACGGCATCAAGGCGGACGCGCAGGCGCGCACCTCCGACCCCTTCATCTTCGCCGCCGGGGACGTCGCCTCGTTCCCGAGCGCGCTCTACAGGCGGCGGGTTCGCCTCGAATCCGTGCAGAACGCCATCGATCAGGCCAAGGCGGCGGCAAAGGCGATGCTCGGCGGCGCGGTCACCTACGACCCGGTGCCGTGGTTCTGGTCCGACCAGTACGACACCAAGCTCCAGATCGCCGGCCTGCTGGACGGGTTCGAGCGCACCGAGACCGAGGCGACGTCGCCGCCGGCCGGTTCTGCGTGCGCTATTTCGCGGGCGAACGGCTGATCGCCGTGTGCTCGGTGAACGATCCCAAGAGCCACATGCTGGCGCGCCGCGCGCTCGCCGCCCCCCTTGCCCAGGGGAGCGCCGCATGAGGCCTTCCCCAATGGCACGAGGGTTGCCTTTCCCAGTCCACCTCTGACCCGCAACCGCGCAGGAGACCCTGATGTCGATGTTCTCGAACCCGTTCTCGCTGAAGTCGAAGCTCGGCCGCTGCCTGTGCGGGCGCCATGCGAGCGCCGAGGAGCACGCGGCGGCGGAGCGGGCGGCGCGCCTCGACGAGGAGACGCGCTACCGGGAGATCGTCGCCTCGGGCGTCATGCGCGCCATGTTTCCCAAGGACGCGCAGCGCCGCGCCTTCCTGAAGGCGGTGGGTGCCTCCACCGCCGCCGCGGCCCTCGCCACCTTCTTCCCGCTCGGCACCGCCACCGAGGTGTTCGCCCAGACCGGCAAGCCGGAGAAGACCGACCTCAAGGTGGGCTTCATCCCGATCACCTGCGCCACCCCCATCATCATGGCCCATCCCATGGGCTTCTATAAGAAGCACGGCCTCAACGTGGAGGTGGTGAAGACCGCCGGCTGGGCGGTGGTGCGAGACAAGACCATCAACAAGGAATACGACGCCGCCCACATGCTGGCGCCCATGCCGCTCGCCATCTCCCAGGGGCTCGGCTCGAACCCGATCCCGTTCGTGGCGGCGGCGATCGAGAACATCAACGGCCAGTCCTTCACGCTCGGCATCAAGCACAAGGACAAGATGGACGTGAAGTCGTGGAAGGGGCTGAAGTTCGCCATCCCCTACGACTTCTCCATGCACAATTACCTGCTGCGCTATCTCCTGGCGGAGAACGGCATCGATCCCGATACCGACGTGCAGCTGCGCGTGGTGCCGCCGCCGGAGATGGCGGCGAACCTGCGGGCCGAGAACATCGACGGCTTCCTTGCGCCCGACAACGTCGCCCAGCGCGCGGTGTTCGACGGCGTCGGCTTCATCCACTCTTTGTCGAAGACCATGTGGGACGGACATCCCTGCTGCTCGTTCGCGGCCAGCAAGGAATTCATCTCCACCATGCCCAACACCTATGCGGCGCTGCTGCGCGCCATCGTCGACGCCACCGGCTACGCCTCCAAGGCCGAGAACCGCAAGGCCATCGCCGAGGCGATCGCGCCGGCGGCCTATCTCAACGCGCCGCCGATCGTGCTGGAGCAGGTGCTGGTGGGCAAGTACGCCGACGGGCTCGGCCAGATCAAGGACGACCCCAAGCGCGTCGATTTCGACCCCTTCCCGTGGGACTCGTTCGCGGTCTGGATGCTCACCCAGATGAAGCGCTGGGGCCAGATCAAGGGCGACGTGGACTACAAGACCATCGCCAACCAGGTGTTCCTCGCCACCGACGCCGCCAAGGTGATGAAGGAGATGGGCCTCACCCCGCCTGCCACCACTTCCAAGAGCTTCTCGGTGATGGGCAAGATGTTCGATCCGGCGAAGCCCGAGGACTATGTCGCCTCCTTCGCCATCAAGCGGGCCTGAGCCATGGCGAAGAGCCTCGGCCTTCGCGCCGGCATCCTCTCGGTGGTGCTGTTCGTCGTCCTGTGCGCGGTCTGGCAGATCGCCGTCACCCCGAGCGCGAGCACGGGGCCGGCGCTCGATCCGGAGTACGCCAAGCTGATGGGCATCTCCACCGCGGGCGCCCAGTCCGCCATGCCGGGTCCGCTCGACGTGGCGGGCAAGCTCTGGGACAACCTGAAGCGCCCGTTCTACGACAACGGACCCAACGACAAGGGGCTGGGCCTCCAGCTCCTCTATTCCATCGGCCGCGTGGCCATCGGCTATGCGCTGGCGGTGCTGGTGGCGGTGCCCATCGGCTTCCTGATCGGCATGTCGCCGCTCGCCTACCGCGCGCTCGACCCGTTCATCCAGGTGCTGAAACCCATCTCGCCGCTCGCCTGGATGCCGCTCGCGCTCTACACCATCAAGGACTCCTCCCTCTCGGCGATCTTCGTGATCTTCATCTGCTCGGTGTGGCCGATGCTGATCAACACGGCCTTCGGCGTCGGCGCGGTGCGCAAGGAGTGGCTCAACGTCGCCCGCACGCTGGAGGTGGGGCCGTGGCGGCGCGCCTTCACGGTGATCCTGCCGGCGGCGGCGCCGACCATCCTCACCGGCATGCGCATCTCCATCGGCATCGCCTGGCTGGTGATCGTCGCGGCGGAGATGCTCGTGGGCGGCACCGGCATTGGCTACTTCGTCTGGAACGAGTGGAACAACCTGTCCATCTCCAACGTGATCGTGGGCATCCTCCTCATCGGCGTGGTCGGCATGGTGCTCGACCTGATCCTCGCGCGCCTGCAGCGGCGCGTGACCTTCCCGGAGTGAGCGCCATGGACACCACGCAGGACCGCATGAACGAGCGCTTCATCTCCATCGAGGGCATCGCCCGGCGCTATCCGGCGCCGGGGGGTGGCGCGACCACCATCTTCGAGGACCTCTGGCTCCACGTGGCGCGCGGGGAGTTCGTCTGCGTCATCGGCCATTCCGGCTGCGGCAAGACCTCCGTGCTCAACATCCTCGCCGGGCTGGAGGCGCCCTCCGAGGGCGTGGTGGTGGTGGACGGCCAGGCGATCGAGGGGCCGAGCCTCGACCGCGCCGTGATCTTCCAGGGCCACGCGCTGCTGCCCTGGCGCAGCGTGATCGGCAATGTGGGCTATGCGGTCTCCTCGCGCTGGCGCAAGGCCTCGCGGGCGGAGATCGAGGAACGCTCCAAGCGCTTCATCGATCTCGTCGGCCTCAAGGGCAACGAGCTGAAGAAGCCGGCGGAGCTGTCCGGCGGCATGCGCCAGCGCGTCGGCATCGCCCGCGCGCTGTCCATCGAGCCGAAGATCATGCTCATGGACGAGCCGTTCTCGGCGCTCGACGCGCTGACCCGCGGCACGCTCCAGGACGAGGTGCGGCGCATCTGCACCTCCACCGGCCAGACCGTGTTCATGATCACCCACGACGTGGACGAGGCGATCTACCTCGCCGACAAGATCGTGCTCATGACCAACGGCCCGGAGGCGATGATCGCCGAGGTGGTGGAGAACCCGCTGCCCAAGGACCGCGCCCGCGACACCATCCACCGCGAAGGCGATTACTACGCGGTGCGCAACCATCTGGTGGACTTCCTGGTGTCGCGCTCCAAGACGTTCCGCAACGAGATGCCGGCGGGCTACGACCCGAGGAAGCCGCCCCTGGTGCGCCCGGCCGGAAGCCTGCCGGGCGGAGCCGGCGGGCGCCCCGGGGCGCCCGGCGGCGAAAACCATTCCCCTTCCCCCTCCCGTTGCCGGCGGCCGCGACTAGCCGCCGGTTCCTCACCCCGTCCAAGGCAGTCCAACGAAAAACCTGGAGCAACGACCATGACGCGTGAACAGCTCACCGAGAAGATCCTCGACATCAAGCGCGAGAAGGGCTGGACCTGGAAGCACATCTGCACCGAGATCGGCGGCATGTCCGAGGTGCTGGTGGTGGGCGCGCTGCTCGGCCAGATGAAGCTGGTGAAGCCGCTGGCCAAGAAGGCCGCCGAGCTGTTCGGCCTCTCCGAGGTCGAGGAGCGGATGCTCAACGAGGTGCCCATGCGCGGCATGCCCATGCCGCCCACCGACCCGCTCATCTACCGCTTCTTCGAGCTCGTCATGGTGAACGGGCCGGCCTGGAAGGCGCTGATCGAGGAGGAATTCGGCGACGGCATCATGTCGGCCATCGACTTCAACATGGACATGGTGCGCGAGCCCAATCCCAAGGGCGACCGGGTGCAGATCACCATGTCCGGCAAGTTCCTGCCCTACAAGTATTACGGCAACGAGCAGGGCATTCCCGACTACGGCTTCAAGGAGGCCTGAGGGGGAGGGGGCCGGCCCTCGCCGCGCCCCGATGGCCCGAAGTCAAGCGCCGCCGTCTCCGGATTGAGGCGCCGCCCGCACCACCGTCATCCCCCGGCTTGTCCGGGGGATCCGCCCGGCGGCTCCGCCGGCGCTCCCCCGGCCTATTTCGTCAGTCCGCCGAACCAGGCGCCGAAATAGCCGGCATAGAGTTCCGGCGCCTCCAGGTTCATGGAATGGCCGATGCCCGGCACGGCCACGAAGCGGCAGTCGGGCATCGCCGCCGCCATCTCCGTCAGATCGGCCTCGGCGATGACGCCGTCGCGCGTGCCCCAGACCACCAGATGGGGGTGGCGGATGGTGCCCATCCGCGCCTTCAGCTCGCCCGCGCGCGCCTCCTTGGTCAGGGTGTCCGGCGTGCCGAACCAGATGCCGTCCGAGACCTGGAACACCTGGTCGACGATGCGGTTGAACAGGCGCGCCCGCGCCCCGTCGCCGGCCGTCACCTGCGGCAGGAAGCGCGCCGGACCGGCATTGGGCAGCAAAGTCTCGGGCGCGAACAGGCTCGGCGCGGTGGCGGCCATGACCTCGCGCGTGAGCGCCTTGTCGGCCTTCATCTGGCCGAAGAAGGCCGACTTCTCCGGCGGGAAGTCGATGCCCTGCGGTCCCACGGGGGAGAGCGAGAACACCCGCCCGAACCGCTCCGGCTGCTTCAGGATCATGCGGGTGGAGATGATGCCGCCGGTGGAGTGGGTGGCGAGGTGGCAGAAGTCCACCTTCAGCGCGTCGAGCGCCGCCAGCATGTCGTCCGCGTGCCGGGCAACCGAATAGTTGGAGAAGTCCGCCAGCGGCGCCGGCTTGTCGCTGTCGCCGCAGCCGCGCCAGTCCACGGCGATGGTGCGCACGCCGCGCGGGAAGTGCGGCGCGGCGAGCTCGATCCAGTCCTTGCTGGCGAGGTTGCCGTGGACGAACAGCACCGTCACCGCGCCTTCGCCCCATTCGCGGAAGGCGAGTTCGATGTCGCCGATCCTCAGTCTGTCCGCCACGGCGCACTCCTTACTTGTTCAGGCCCTGGGGCGTGGCCGCGGCGGTCGGGGCGGCGGCCTTGGGCGCGTTCGCCGTGCCGTTGATGAGGATGTCCACCATGCCGGGCGTGGTGGTGGCCACCCGGCCGGTCTTCACGAAGTCCACCGCGTCCTCGGCGAACGCGATCGGTTCGTCGGTGTGGATGAAGTGCGCCGTGTCCGGATAGACCTTCACCGATACGTCCCGCCCTGCCGCCGTCATGCGCCGCATGAAGGGCATGATGGCCTGGCGCGAGAGGTCGTTCAGACCGTTGAAGGCATAGCCCGGGATGAACGGCTCGCGGGCGCCGAAGGCGAGGAAGATCGGCGCCTTGATCTCGCTGAGCCGCTTGAAGAGGCTGTTGGGGTCCTTCTCCTGCAGCTCGATCGCCATGGTGTAGATGTCGAAAATGAAGAGGTCGACCCACTGCTGCAGTTCGCGCGGGTCGCCCTTGATCATGCCGATGCGCTGGGCGGTGTGGAGCCGGGCATACTCGCTGTCGCGCAGGAAGTAGCCGGACTTCGACGGCGTCACCGCGCCGGTGACGGGATCGCGGCGGCGGAAGTGGAAGAAGTCGTCGATCTGCTGCGCGGTCTGGTTCTTCTCCCGCTCCCGGAGGCCGGTCTGGTCCCAGGTGGCCTTCCACTTGTCGAAGTCGCGGGCGAATTCGGGGTTGAAGAGGTCGAGCTTCTTGCCCGGCGCCACCGTGATCTCGCGGGGATATTCCTCAAGCCCCGCGGGCGCCTCCAGCACCAGCTTGGTCACCGCCTCGGGCCAGGTCAGCGCATAGCCGAGCACCAATTGCCCGCCCATGGAATGGCCGAGATAGGCGGCCTTTGAGACCTTGAGCTGGTCCACCACCAAACCGTGCACCACCTCGCGCATGTCCTGCATGGTGCGGGCCGGGCTCTTGTCGAGATTGCCGGGGCCGGACATGCCGTAATGCGGCAAATCCGGCACGATCACCCGCAGGCCGCGCTCCAGGGCGATGCGCATCACGTTGCCGTAATGGCCGCCGAACGCGCCCTTGCCATGGACGATCACCAGCACCTGCGGGTCCGGATCGGTGCCGGCATATTCGTCCATGTAGCCGATGTCCCACTCGACGCCGTTCCCGTCCTTCACCTTGGTCTTCTTCACCGGGAAGGGATAGGTGACGAAGCTGTTCCAGAACGACTTGTCCGGGGTGATGTCCGCCGCGACCGAGGGCGTGCGATAGGTCTTCGCCACCAGCGCCTGGTCGCGGGTGCGCCGCGCCACGTCGCCGAGGAAGGCGGCGACCGTCGGGTCGAACTGCTTGTTCTTGAGGATCGAGAACACGCCATAGTGCGCCACCGGCGAGGTCTCGTGCACGAATCGGCGCCGGGCACCTTCTCCACCGAACGCTTGGCCCGGTCGAAGGTGAGCCACTGGTCGTTCTCGATGTGCATCACCAGGGTGCGTGCCTTGATGCGCGAGAGGTCCTTGTTGATGTTGTACTGCTCGCCGGCGCGGTTGCGCCACAGAAGGTCCACCGCGTCGAACAGCAGCGCGCGGGCGTTCACCGATGAGCCCGCCTGCGGCGTCGGCGGCTTCCAGTAGAAGATGTCGGGCTGCACCTTCGCCCAGTCCTGCTGCGAGCGGAAATCGAAGTCGAAGCCGGTGAGCAGCAGCACCGACCAGCCGAAGGCGACACCCTGGTTGGGGTGCTTGTCCTTCGGCAGATTGTAGTAGTTGCCGCCGGTGGCGCGCCATTGCGGGTCGCTCTCGATGGCCGCGGACATGAGCTGGAAGGTCCAGTTGCCCACCGGGTCGCCGCCGTCCGACTGGGTGGTGCCACCCACCGGCATGAGCCCGTTCATGAAGTCCGGATGCATCACGCCCCAGACATAGGTCTGGGTGGCACCCATGGAGACGCCCGTCACCAGCGCCGCGCGCGCCACCTTCAGGTGGTCGCGCAGCATGCGGTAGTTGGACTGGACGAGGTCCTGGTAGCTGTATTGCGGGAACTTCTGGCCGAGCCCCTCGGAGGGCTTGGAGGTGCCCCACAGGCCGAGGGCGTCGAGGATGACGACGTAATATTCGTTGGTGTCGATGGCGAGGTTCGCCCCGATCACCGGCCCGCCGGACAGGCCCGTTCCCTCCACCCACTGGGCGTACATGTCGGTGGCGTCGCCGGAATAGAAGGCGTTGACGATCACCGCATTGGTGATCTCGCCGGCGGCGTTGCGCTTGGGCGTGCCGAGGGCGATGTAGGCGGTCCGGAGCGGGCCGGCGCCGAGCGATTCCAGCGTCGTGCCGCCCGCGCCGCCATTCTCCCAGGTCTGCGGGGCGGAGAGATCGTAGGTGCCGCCGATGCGGAAGTTCGGCACCTCGTAGAATTTCTTGAGGCTGCACAGCCGTGCCTGGGAGCAGGTGGCGGTGATCGGCTGGGCCAGCAGGGCCGATTTCGGCGCCTGGGCGAGCGCCGGCGCGGCGGTCGCAAACAGCGCCGCGGCCAAGGCGGCGCCGAGGCAGCCGGAAAGGGACGCCACGGCTTGGGTCAGGCGACGCATAGGAACCTCCCGGTGTGCGCTTCGTCGTGCACGTCCTCGGCGCTGGACACGCTCTCGGCATGATCGGTGGCACGGCCCAGCGAGCTTGGCAATGCCCCGGCGGCAGCTGGAGGGGCGCTTGCCCGGCTCACATTCCGGAGGACGGCAACGCGGCGGCGGGCGTCAGGCGCCGGCGGCAGCCGTGACCGGCGCGGCGCGGGGCGGCG
>NZ_JBNFNU010000051.1:0-16541 GCF_057364445.1 Xanthobacter sp. BG11Y11_SDJG | reverse complement strand
TGCCGCGCTCTCCGGAACGGCCGCGGCGGCCCGTGCTGGGGCGAGCCTCGCCGGAGGTGCCGCATCCGCCTACAGCACAGGGGCCGCTGGCCAATCTGGGCTGTCCGGCGTCGCAGGAGGTCTCGGCGGCATCGCGCGCGCCGGAGCCACTGCCGCGACCTCTCCCTTGCGCGGTTCAGCTGCCGCGCCGCCGGTCTCCGGAGCCACTGCCACCCCGCCGAGTGCTCCGGCCTCTTCCGGTGATGCCCCCGAATGGGCCCGGCGCATGCGGCGCTCCCAGCAGGTCGCCCACGGCATCCAGACCGCGACCCATGCGGTGCGCTCCGGCGACAGCCATGGCGGCGGCTCCTCCATCTCCCTCTCCGAAAGCGATCGCCCATGACGCCCTTCAAGCGACCATTGGTCCATTACGGCCGCTCCCCCGAACCCGAGACGTCGTATCAGCGCGCGGCCCAGGTCTGGGACGACCGCATCGGCTCCGCCCGTGTCCAGGCGAAGAACTGGCGCCTCATGGCCTTCGGCTGCCTCACGCTTGCGGCCGGCCTCGCCGGCGCCCTGGCCTTTCAGGCGCTGAGCGGCTCAGTGGTCCCCTGGGTCGTTCAGGTGGACAAGCTCGGGCAGGCGCAGGCTGTCGCGCCCGCCGCAGCGGACTATCGCGCCTCGGACCCCCAGATCGCCTTCCACCTCGCCCGCTTTATCGAGGAGGTGCGCAGCATCTCCGCCGATCCCATCATCGTGCGCCAGAACTGGCTCAGGGCCTATGCCTACACCACGCAGGCCGGAGCGATCGCCCTCAACGACTATGCCCGCGCCAACGATCCCTTCGCCCGGGTCGGCAAGCAGCAGGTGGCGGTGGAGGTCTCGAGCGTCATCCGCGCCTCGCCGGACTCCTTCCGCATCGCCTGGACCGAGCGCCGCTACCAGGACGGCAGCCTCGCCGACACCGCCCGCTGGAGCGCCATCCTCACCGTCGTCGTGCAGGCGCCGCGGGATGCCGAGCGCCTGCGAGCCAATCCGCTCGGGATCTACGTCAACGCCATCAACTGGTCGAAGGAGCTCGCACAATGACGACGACCATCCGCATATCCGGGAGGCCGGCTTTCCGGGTCCTCTCGTCTCAGGCTTTTCGTAAATCCGGCTTGCCGCTTCTGCTGATTTGCACCTCTGCGCTCGCCGGCTGCGCCACCTTCGAGAAGCCGCCCGAGATCGAGTATGACGATGCGCCACCTGCCGTCTTCAAGGCCGAGCCGCCGGGACCCGTGCGCATCGTCGAACTGCCGAAGCCCTTGCCGCTGCCTGGCCAGCTGAAGCCGGTGGGCAAGGACGGCAAGGTAGAACCGGAAGCGACCGACCCTGCAGCTCGGGTGAACCAGGCCAATGCCGCGGCCCGCGTCCAGCCGGTGCGCAACGGCTTCATCAATTCCATGCAGGTCTATCCCTTCGTGGAGGGCGCCCTCTATCAGGTCTATGCCGCGCCCGGGCAGGTCACCGACATTGCCCTACAGCCCGGCGAGCAACTGGTGGGGGCGGGGCCCGTGGCCGCCGGCGACACGGTGCGCTGGATCATCGGCGATACCGAGAGCGGGGCAGCGGGCGGGAAGCAAGTCCACATCCTGGTGAAGCCCACGCGGCCGGACCTCACCACGAACCTCGTCATCAACACCAATCTGCGCACCTATCACATGGAGTTGCGCTCCACCGAGAAGACCTACATGGCCTCGGTCTCCTGGCAGTACCCGCAGGACCAGCTCATCGCGCTCAGACGCCAGAATGCCGAGGCGGCAGTCGTGCAACCCGTTGCCACCGGCATCGACCTCACCAAAGTGAACTTCCGCTATGAGGTGACAGGTGACCGGGCGCCGTGGCGACCGCTGCGCGCCTTCGACGATGGCCAGCAGGTATTCATCGAGTTTCCCCGAGGAATCGCCCAGGGCGAGATGCCGCCGCTGTTCGTGGTCGGCCCGCAGGGTGACACGCCCGAGCTCGTCAACTATCGCGTGCGCGGCAATTACATGATCGTCGACCGCCTGTTTGCCGCGGCCGAGTTGCGCTTCGGCGCCGACAAGGATCAGAAGCGCGTGCGCATCTCCCGAACCGACGGGAGGCAGGTCCTGTGAGCGGCATCGATTCCGGGAAGGAGAAAGGGCCGGGACCGGCCAGTGATGCCGGCACCCGGCCGCTGACAGGGGAGGCTGTGGCGGCCATGCGGCTGCGGCCGGAGCCGCCACGGGTGACCCGCCTGTCCCGCAAGGTGCTGGCGGGGCTGGGGCTGGTTGCCGGGCTCGGGATCGGTGGAGCGTTGATCTACGCCCTTCAGGCGCGGAAAGACCACGGACCCGGCCAGGAACTCTACGCCACCGACGTCAAGGCGACCCCGGACGGGCTCGCCGGCCTGCCGAAGGACTACACCGGCATCCCGAAGCTGGGGCCGCCGCTGCCTGGCGACCTCGGCCGGCCGATCCTCAATGCCCAGACCGCAGCGCAGCCGCCGATCCCGGCGATGGGAGGCATGCCCAATCCCGCTTTGAGCCCTGAGGAGCAGCGCCAGCAGCAGGAGGGCGAGGCCGCCCGGACCGGACGGCTGTTCGCCCAGACCAACACGCGGCCGGCCAGCACCGTCGCGGCACAACAGGTAAGCGCGGCGTCGGCAATGACGGCGGCACCTGTCCCGGATCTGACCTCCCTTGGTCTTGCCCCGCCGGCAGCGACACCGACGGCCCAGGAGCGGCAGACGGCCTTCCTCAACCAGGCGGTGGACCGACGCACTATGTCGCCCGATCGCGTGGCCGCTCCGGCCTCGGCCAACATCCTGCAGGCCGGCGCCGTCATCCCAGCGGCACTGATCACCGGTATCCGATCCGACCTACCGGGTCAGATCACCGCCCAGGTCACCGAGAATATCCATGACAGCCCGACCGGCCGGATCCTCCTGATTCCGCAGGGCACCCGCATCGTCGGCCAATATGACAACGGCGTCGGCTTCGGTCAGCGCCGGGTGCTCCTTCTCTGGAACCGGCTGATCTTCCCCAATGGCCGCTCCATCGTGCTGGAGCGCCAGCCTGGAGCCGACGCCGAAGGCTATGCCGGTCTCGAAGATGGTGTCGACTATCACTGGGGCGAGCTGTTCAAGGCCGCTGTGCTCTCCACCATCCTGAGCGTCGGGGCGAGCGCAGGCACGTCCGGCAGCGACAGCGACCTTGCGAGCGCCCTGAGGGAAGGCGCATCCGACAGCATCAGCCAGACCGGCCGACAGATCGTCCAGCGCCAGCTCAACATCGCGCCGACACTGACCATCCGGCCGGGATACCCGGTGCGGGTCATCGTCACGCGCGACCTCGTTCTCGAACCCTATGGAGGCTGACATGCCGAAGCTGAAGCTCACCGAGATCCTCGACGAGAAGCCGGTGAAGGTGACCGTGGAGCTGCCTGCGAAGCTCCACCGCGATCTTGTCGCGTATGCGCAGGTGCTGGGCGGAGAGACGGGGAACCCGATCACCGATCCGGTCAGGCTGATCGCGCCCATGCTGGAGCGGTTCATCGCGACGGATCGGGGATTCGCGAAGGCGCGACGGACCAGGGACGGGGAGGAAAGCCGACCGCTATGAGGACGAGCTCTCCGAGCTGCTCATCGTCCGAGCCAAGCTGAGCAAAGTCCGGGCGGCTGGGTTGCCGTTCTTTGGAGAGGCGATGGCAAAGAAGGGCAAGATTTCTCCGGCGATGGGCCGGTAGGTGACACCCGGGATAGAAATAGCCGTCTCCGACGCCAGCATGGGTGCGACGCCAGAGCGTGAAGCGACGAGACCCAAGAGGCGATAGCGCCCGATGCTCTGTATCAGGAACCGAGGCCGGCGCCCAATTTCGCTCAGCCGGAGGCTGAGATACTCGCGGACTTCATCGCCTGGGCCACCTGGACGTACTAGAAAAGCTTCGTGCGCGAGGTCTTTCCAGCTCAGCTCATTCTTGGCGCTCAATGGATGCGCATTCCAGATCGCCGCGAATACACGCTCGTGCCAAAGCTCGTGAGCGTCATATGGGTGTGGTAGCCGATTCCCGATTGTGAAAGCCACGTCCAGCTGTGATTTGTTGATCGACAGCAGGTGATGTGCCGCCGAGCCCTCGTGGAACGAGACCTCAACATTCGGATACTTGTCGTCGTAGGCAGCGAACAGCCGCGAGACGAAGCCTGAGGCGATGGAGGAGAATAGTCCCACTCTCAGATGACCCGTCTCCGAGCGGCCGATGGCTCCCACCTCCCTTGCGCCTTCGTCCAACTGGCTCAATGCCGATCGCGCTCGGGCGAGGAAGCGCTGCCCAGCCAACGTAAGAGTAACCCCGCCCGAATGCCGAATGAACAGGGATGCACCGATCTGATCTTCCAGGTCGCGGATGCGGCGACTGACAGCTGATTCTTGAATCTGAAGACCATCCGCCGCTTTCCGAAAGCTACCAAGGTCGGCGGCAACGGCGAAAGTCCGGAGATGTCGTAATTCGAAGCGCAATTCTGTTTGCCGCTTCATCGTTTTGATGCGCCCCTCACATATTTGGATAGTTCGGCCCGCCGCCGCCCTCGGGCGCCGTCCAGGTGATGTTCTGGTTCGGGTCCTTGATGTCGCAGGTCTTGCAGTGGACGCAGTTCTGCGCGTTGATCTGGAAGCGCGGCGCGTCCGCCCCCTCCTCGATCCACTCATAGACGCCCGCCGGGCAGTAGCGGTTGGACGGGCCGGCATAGATGTCGTGCTCGGAGGCCTTCTGCAGGGCCATGTCCTTCACCACCAGATGCACCTGCTGGTTCTCCTCGTGGTTGGTGCTCGACAGGAACACCGAGGAGAGCTTGTCGAAGGTCAGCACCCCGTCCGGCCGCGGATAGGCGATCTTCTTGCACTCCTTGGCCGGCTTGAGGGACGCCGCGTCGGTCTTGCCGTGCTTCAGCGTGCCGAACAGCGAGAAGCCGAACGTGTTGGTCCACATGTCCAGCGCGCCCAGCGGGATGCCGAGGAAGGTGCCGAACCGCGACCACAGGGGCTTCATGTTGCGGACCTTCCTCAGGTCCGCGCCGATGGCCGAGGCCCGCCACGCCGCCTCGTAGCTGGAAAGCTCGTCGTGGCTGCGCTCCGCCGCCAGCGCGTCGAGCAGATGGTCGGCGGCCAGCATGCCCGAGAGCACCGCATTGTGGCTGCCCTTGATGCGCGGCACGTTCACGAAGCCGGCTGCGCAGCCCACCAGCACGCCGCCGGGGAACGACAGCTTCGGCACGCTCTGGTAGCCGCCCTCGGTGATGGCGCGCGCGCCATAGGCGATGCGCTTGCCGCCCTCGAAGGTGTCGCGGAAGATCGGGTGGGTCTTGAACCGCTGGAACTCGTCGAACGGAGAGAGCCAGGGGTTCTGGTAGTTGAGGTGGACCACGAAGCCCACCACCACCTGCTCGTCGTCGATATGGTAGAGGAAGGCGCCGCCGCCGGTCTTGGAATCCAGAGGCCAGCCGAAGGCGTGCTGGACGAGGCCGGGCTTGTGCTTCTCCGGCTTCACCTTCCACAATTCCTTGAGCCCGATGCCGAATTTCGGCACGTCGCGGCCCTCGCCCAGTCCGTATTTGGCGATGATCTGCTTGGTGAGGTGACCGCGCGCGCCCTCGGCGAACACGGTGTAGCGGCCGCGCAGCTCCATGCCGCGGGTGAACTCGGCCTTCATCTCGCCTTGCCTGTCGACGCCCATGTCGCCGGTGGCGATGCCGGTCACAGCGCCCTTGTCGTCATACAGGATCTCGTCGGCGGCGAAGCCGGGATAGATCTCGACGCCGAGCGCCTCGGCCTTCTGGGCGAGGAAGCGGCAGACGTTGCCGAGCGAGCCGACATAATTGCCGTGGTTGTTCATCAGCGGCGGCATGGCGAAATTGGGCAGCTTCACCCCGCCGGCCGGGCCGAGCAGCCAGAAATGGTCGTCCGTGACCTCGACCGAGAGCGGCGCATCCGCCTCCTCGCGCCAGCCGGGGACGAGGGCATCGAGCCCCACCGGGTCGATCACCGCGCCGGAGAGGATGTGGGCGCCCACCTCGGAGCCCTTCTCCACCACCACGACGGAGACCTCGGACCCCCGCTCGGCCGCCTGCTGCTTCAGACGGATGGCGGTCGCAAGCCCAGCAGGCCCGGCCCCGACCACCACCACGTCGTAATCCATCCCCTCGCGCTCACAGAGCTGAATGGCCTCCAAGCTATCTAAGCCAACACTCAACATAGCCTCCATGCTGATAACTCAGAGGTCGCCCTAGTACGGTCCGTAGCTAAAAATCGCCAAATATAAATATACTATAAATATACGCGCTACCATCCGTTGTATGTATCTCTCAATTCTCTTTTCAAGAGTTTACCGGCTGTATTTCTTGGCAAGTCAGATCTGAAAATGATTCTTTTCGGGAGCTTGAATGGCGCGAGTAACGTGCGGACATGTCTCAGAAGTTCTGCCTCGTCAATTTGCTCGCCGTCGCGAAGTACGACCACAGCGGTAACGGCTTCGATCCATTTGGGATCGGGCAACCCGATCACCGCGACCTCAAAAACGGCCGGGTGCGTGAACAGTGCCTCTTCCACCTCACGACTGGCCACCATCGTACCGCCGGTCTTGATGACATCCTTGATACGGTCGACGATGGTGATGAAGCCCTCCTCGTCGTAAACGCCGACGTCTCCGGAGTGAAACCAGCCGCCGGCAAAGGCCTCTCGGGTCTCCTCCGGCTTGTCCCAGTAGCCAACCATCAGCTGAGGCGAGCGATGGACGATCTCGCCCTGGACGCCGGGCGGCACATCGCGCATCTGGGCATCCACGATGCGGGTCGCCACATTGAACACAGGCTGTCCGATTGAGGCGGGCCGCCCTTCGCTGTCCTCGGGCCTCAGCACCGAGGCGAGGGGGCCGATCTCGCTCTGGCCGTAGCAGTTGTAGGACCGCATGCCCGGCAGGCGGGCGCGCAACTCCTGCAGCACCGGAACCGGCATGATCGAGGCGCCATAATAGACGTTCCTGAGCGAGGAAAGGTCCCGCTCGCCGAAGTCCGGGGAGCGCAGCAGCGAGATCCAGACGGTGGGCGGCGCGAAGAAGGAGGTGATCCCGCGCTCCTCGATCAGCTGGAGGCAGAGCTCTGGCGCCGGAGCTTCAATCAGGACCGTCATCGCACCGAATAGGAGCTGCGGCATGGTGAAGGCGTGCATCTGGGCGGAATGGTAGAGCGGCAGTGCGGCCAGCGCGCGATCGTCGCGGGAGAAGTCGAGCTCGACTATGGAACTCACATACTCCGCCATGAGGCCGGCGTGGGTCAGCATGGCGCCCTTCGGCGAAGCGGTCGTGCCCGAGGTGTAGAGCAGCTGGGCCACCTCGTCGGCGGAGCTCGGACCATCCACGGGCAAGATCTCGCTCTGCTGCGTGGCCAGCGTGAGGACATCAAACCCGGTCCCGCCGGCAAAGGTTCCGAGCAGGGTGAAGGGGGGTGCCCCGGCCAAGGCCTCCCCCACCTTGGCATCGAGCCCCGGATCGACGATCAGCGCGCTGGCCCCCGACTGCTCCACGATGTAGCGCAGCTCGCGGTCGACCAGCGCGTAGTTGATCGGGACGTGGACGAGGCCGGCGCGCGCGCAGGCGAGCCATAGCAACATATAGGCGTCCGAGTTCCGGCCGTAGGCCCCGACTCGGTCGCCGCGGCGCAGACCGGCGGCTATCAGGCGACCCGCCAGGCGATCCACCGCGGCGTCGAGCTCGGCGAAGGTCCAGTCCCGGTCGGCGAAGCTGAGGGCGATCCGGCCGGGGCTCCGGCGGGCGGTGCGGCGGAAGGCGTCGGCGATGGTGTTGCCGCGAGCGGCGGCAGCCATTGCAGCCAGGGTGTTCTCCTCGGACATGGGTTCCTCCTGATGGGTCAGCCCTCTGCTTGCTGCAGATTGTGGGACACTGAAGTTTGAAAACGAGAACAGAGGCTAGAGGCTACGGGAGATCAATTCCTTCATGATCTCATTGGTGCCGCCGTAGATCTTCTGGACCCGGCTGTCCGCCCACAGGCGGGCGATCGGATATTCGAGCATGTAGCCGTAGCCACCGAATATCTGCAGGCAGGCATCGACGATCTCGCATTGCTTCTCGGTGGCCCACCATTTCGCCATCGCGACGGTCGGCACGTCGAGCTGTCCTACGGCGAACCTTGCCACGCAATCCTCGACGAAAACCCGGCCGATCCGCGCCTCCGTCGCCACCTCCGCGAGGCGGAAGGCGGTGTTCTGGAAGCTGATGATCGGTTTACCGAAAGCGGTGCGTTCCTTGGCGTAGGCACGGGCCAGGTCCACTGCGCGGTCGATGAAGCCAATGGCGCCGAGGGCGATCATCAGCCGCTCATAGGGAAGCTGCTCCATCAGCTGCGCGAAGCCCTGCCCCTCTTCGGCTCCGATGAGGTTGGCAACCGGAATGCGGGCGTCATCGAAGAACAGCTCGGCCGTATCCTGGGCCTTCTGCCCGACCTTCTCCAGGTTGCGCCCGCGCCGGAACCCCGCGAGATCGGACGTCTCTGCGCCGATCAGCGAGACGCCCTTCGCCCCCGTGCCGCCGGTGTTGGTCACCATCATCACGAAGTCGGCGTTGATGCCGTTGGAGATGAAGATCTTGGAGCCGGTGAGCCGGTAGTGGTCGCCGTCGCGCACCGCGCGGGTGCGTATCGCCTTCAGGTCGGAGCCGGTGCCCGGCTCCGTCATGCCGATCGCGCCGATGTAGTCTCCGCTGGCCAGCTTCGGCAGCCAGCGCGCCTTCTGGTCCTCGCTGCCATAGGCGAGCACGTAGTGCGCTGCGATCAGGTGCACATGAAGGCCGAAGCCGGTGATCCCGAGCCGGCCGAGCACGTCGAACACCACCGCGTCATGCTCGATGCCCCCGCCGCTCCCGCCATAGGCCTCCGGCAGGGAGACGCCAAGGATCCCGGCCTCGCCTGCCTTGCGCCAGAAGTCGCGGGGCACCGCCCGTGCCTTCTCCCATTCTGCCTCGTGGGGCAGGTATTCGGCTTCGAAGAAGCGGGTCACGCTCTCCTCGAGGATGGAGAGCTCCTCGTTCCACCAGATGGGCCGGTTGCGCATGCTCTTCTCCCTCAGAACGACATGCCGCCGCCGACGATCACCACCTGACCGCTGACGTAGTTGGATTCCGGAATGCAGAAGAGATAGATGCCGTCGGCGGCATCCTCGGGCGTGCCGGCGTGGCCGAGCGGAATCATGCCCTTGAAGGCCTGGGCGACGTTGGCGGGGACGCCGACGGCCACGTCGTGTCCCTCCACGGAGATGGTCTTCTTGGTGTCGCTCGTTTCAGTGAGGCGCGTCTCGATAAAGCCGAAGGCGACGCAATTCACGTTGACGTTGAACCGCCCCCATTCCTTGGAGAGCGCCTTGGTGAGACCGATCACGCCGGACTTCGCCGACGAATAGTTGGCCTGGCCGATATTACCGCCCGTCCCCGCCACCGAAGAGACGTTGACCACCTTGCGGTAGACCGTGCGCCCCTCCGCCGCCTCTTGCGCCGCGCGAGCGCGGATGGGCTCGGCGGCGGCGCGCAGGATGCGGAACGGCGCCTTGAGATGGACGTCGATCATGGCATCGAACTGGGGATCGGTCATCCTCCCAATGAGCGCGTCCCAGGTGTAGCCGGCGTTGTTGACCAGGATGTCGATGTCGCCGAAGGCGTCGAGCCCGGTCTGGATGAACCGCTCGGCGAACCCCTCCTCTGTGACCGAGCCGACCACCGCCACGGCCTCGCCCCCGAGGGCGCGGATCTCCTCCACCACCGCCGCGGCCGGCGCGGCGTCGAGGTCGTTGACCACGACCCGCGCGCCCTCGCGAGCGAGCTTGAGGGCGGTGGCGCGGCCGATGCCACGGCCGGACCCTGTGACGTAGGCGGCCTTGCCTGAAAGCTTGGTCATATCTTGCGTGACCTTCAGATGTAGGGGAGAGCGAGGATGGCGCAGCCGGCGAGCTTCACCTCGCCGTTCTGGTCGGTGACGGAAAGGTCGAGGCGTGCACGGCGTTCGCCATCTACCTCCTCGATCCCAGCGACGACGGCGCGGCAGGTGAGCTGGTCGTGAACGCGGGTGACGGCCACGAACCGGGTGGAGAACGATCGCAGGGCTCCCGTAGGGACGCTTGCGGTCAGAAGCCGGCCCAGCTGCGCCATCACCAGCATGCCCTGGGCGAACACGTCGGGATGGCCCGCCGCACGGGCGAAGTCGATGTCGAGGTGGATCGGGTTGTGATCGCCCGATGCACCGGCGAAGAGGGCGAGCTGGGTGCGGGTGACCGGCGCCAGCTCAAGCGGCGCGAGCGCGTCGCCGGGATGGAGGTCGCGGAGCGGGCTCATGGCGCAACCGTCCGCCGGCGGGCACGATCAGTACCGTGTCGAGATCGGCGACAGGCGCGCCCCTGGCGTCCGTCACCGCTGTTTCCGCACCACGAAGGTCAGCGCGCCGCCCTTCTTCTCGAAGATGTCGGCGACGCGGGCGCGGAAAGTCAGCGGCTCCCCCGCATGGGCCACGCGATGGTAGGAGAAGCCCTGCTCGCCGTGCAGCAGCCAGGCGAAGTCGAGCCCGAGCCGCTCGAAGAAGGCGAAGGGCTGCGGTCCGTCCAGCTCCATGGAGAAGAGGAAGGTGGGCGGCAGGGGCAAGGCGGGATGTCCCGCCGCCCGTGCCGCGGCATCGTCGGTGTAGACGGGGTCGGTCTCGCCGATGGTCCGCACGAAGAAGCGCAGACGTCCCGGTTCGGCCACCACCGTGAAGGGCTCCATCTGGAGCCCGATCAAGGCGCGATCGATCATCAGGGGGCTCAGCCGGCGGCGTAGAGGGTGACGACGCAGGCTCCGCCGACGCCGATATTGTGCTGGAGGGCCACGCGGGCCCCCTCCACCTGCCGCGGGCCCATGGTCCCCCGCAGTTGTCCGGTCAGTTCGAAGCACTGGGCGAGGCCGGTGGCTCCGAGCGGATGTCCCTTGGACAGGAGCCCGCCGGACGGGTTGGTCACCACCTTGCCGCCGTAGGTGTTATCGCCGTCGACGATGAACTTCTCAGCCCCGCCGGGCGGGCAGAAGCCGAGCCCCTCGTAGCTGATCAGCTCGTTGGCCGTGAAGCAATCATGCAGCTCGGCGACGTCCACATCGTCCGGCCCGATCCCGGCCTCCGCGTAGACGGCCGCTGCGGCCTCCGCCGTCATGTCGTAGCCGACCACCTTCATCATGTCGCGGTCGGCGAAGGTGGAGGGGCGATCGGTGGTCATCGCCTGGGCGACAATGGCGACCCGGTCGTCGATGCCGTGGCGCCGCGCGAACTCCGGCGAGACCAGGATTGCCGCTGCCGCGCCGCAGGTGGGCGGGCAGCACTGCAGGCGGGTCAGCAGGCTCGTGACCGGCGGAGACGCCAGCACCTCCTCGACGCTCACCTCCTTGCGGAAGATGGCCCGGTCGTTGGCGACGGCATGGCGGCTGGCCTTGGCGCGGACCATGGCGAAGGTTTCGTTCCGGGTGCCGTACCGGCGCTGGTGCTCGATCCCGGCGCCGCCGAACATCTTCGGCGCCATGGGCACGTCGCCGTCATAGCCGATCTCGTCGGTGAGGCGGTTGAAGAGCTCCAGCGCACCGGGCCGGTCGGTCCAGTGCTCCACCAGCGCGCCCGGCCGCATCTGCTCGAACCCGAAGGCAAGGGCGCAGTCCACGCGGCCGGACGCCACGGCGTTGCGGGCGAGCCAGAGGGCGGTGGAGCCGGTGGCGCAATTGTTGTTCACGTTGACCACGGGGATGCCGGCCATGCCGACGCCGTAGAGGGCACGCTGTCCGCTGGTGGAATCACCGTAGACGTAGCCGGCATAGGCCTCGCGCACCGCGTCGAGACCGAGCCCCGCTTGCGCGAGGGCGGCGGAGATCGCTTCCACGGCCATGTCCGTATAGGCCGGACTCTCGGTGGGCTTGACGAAACGGGTCATCCCGACCCCGGCAACGACGACCTTGTCCATCTTGCAGTGCTTCTCCCTTCGACGACGAGAAAGGCGGGACATGTCCCTGCCGCAGCTGACGCGACGAAGCGCGGGCCCGGCCTGGAGCAGCCGCGTCTCGCGGACGCCTCCCGTTTCGGCTGTCTTCGCATTGGCGGGCCAAGGTGCCCCGACCGCCAGTGGTTGCAGCCCATTGCATAAATGTATCCCACTGGTGGGTTACATTGTCAATCGCGTGAAATCGGGTAGTTTTCGGCCTCGTTGTTGGACACAGATGAGGGAATCGACGGGATGGTCGATTGGAAGGGACATCGCGGTGCTGAAAGGCGTCGCGAAGCCGGGGGCGCGCTCACCGAAGACAGGCGCGAAGACTCCCGGCGCGCCAAGCGCATGTCGGTCCTGCTGACGGGGGCCCGCCTGTTCAATGAGCGTGGCTATGACCAGACCAAGCTGGAAGACATCGCGGCAGAGCTCAATGTATCGAAGAGAACCCTTTATTATTACATCAAGAACAAGGATGACATCCTGGCCCAGTGCAACACGATGGCCTATGAAACGCTGTTGCCGACATTGGCCATCTGCGCCAACCATGCCGTCCCGCCACTCGAACGCATTCGCCTCCTCATGTTGGCCTATGCGCGGGCGCTAACCCACGACTACGGAGCATGCCTTGTCCTGACGCGCGAAAACACAGTTGGCAGCGAGAGCTTTGCCGCCCTTCGTGAGATCCGCCGCCGCCTCGACCGGGTGCTGCGAGATCTGGTGGAGGAAGGGATCGCGGACGGTACCATCGCATCATGTGAGCCGAGCTACGCATCGGCGGCCCTGTTTGGTGCGTTCAACTGGTTGCCCCACTGGCGCGCGGCCTCGAAGAAGCCCTCCTATGAGGAGATCGGCGCTATGTTTCTGCGACTGTTCTTCGACGGACTGCGTTTCCCCCTCGCTAGCACGCAGGTTCTGCACCCCGGCGCCACAGGTGGAGAGCCCGGCTGAGCGTCGGGCCCGCCCCGGTATCGGCCCCGCCTCAGCCGTTCGCTGTGACCATCCGCGCCATGCGCGCGGTGATCGCGCTCTCCGCGTCGGCGACGATCCGCTCCACGAGATCGCGGCAGGTGGGGACGTCGCGAATGAGGCCCTGGACCTGTCCGGCCCAGATCAGCCCAGCATCGAGGTTTCCGGTCTCCAGCGCCTCCCGGCCCCGCGCGCCGGAAACCAGCGGCCGGATGTCTTCGAACACAGTGTCCGGCACCTGGGACATCTCGACCACCCGCTCCGAGACACTGTTGCGCGCCACGCGCCCGGTGTTCTTGAACCTGCGGAAAATGAGGTTGGTCGCCCGCTCGTCGTTCGCGACGAGGAAGTCCTTCACGTTCTGATGGATCGGCGCCTCGACCGTCGCACAGAAGCGGGTGCCCATGTTGATGCCGTCGCGCCGAGCGCGAGCGCTGCCGCAAGGCCCCGCCCGTCGCCGAACCCGCCGCTCGCGATGACCGGGATGGATACCGCGTCGACGGCAGCGGGAATGAGGACGAGGCCGGGGACGTCCTCCTCGCCCGGGTGGCCGGCGCATTCGAAGCCGTCAATGGAGATGGCGTCCACCCCCATCCGCTGCGCGGCCACGGCGTGGCGGACCGCAGTGCATTTGTGAATAACGGTGATGCCGTGCGCCTTGAACTCCTCCACGTGCTCCTGCGGCTTGTGACCAGCGGTCTCTACGATCCTCACCCCACTGTCGATGATGGCCCTGCGGTAGTCCCGATAGGGAGGCGGGTTCACCGACGGCAGGATGGTCAGGTTCACGCCGAACGGCGCATCGGTCATAGTCCGGCAGCGGTCGATCTCCCTGCGGAGGTCGTCCGGTGTCGGCTGGGTCAGAGCGGTCAGGACGCCCAGACCGCCGGCATTGGAGACTGCGCTGGCCATTTCTGCGCGACCGACCCACATCATTCCGCCTTGCATGACAGGATGACGGATCCCGGTCAGCTCCGTAAAACGCGTTCGCAACGACATCACGATGCCTCCGATGCCAATGCCTCAGCTGGTCCGCGCGCGCGCGAAGTCGGGCTTCCGCTTGTCGAGGAAGGCCCGGATGCCCTCGCGGCATTCCCCCGACTTGGAGGCCGTCACCACCGACCGCGCTTCCCGCTCCAACTGCTGTTCAAGGGGAGAATTGAAGCTTTCCACCAGCAGCCCGCGGGTAAGGCCGATCGCGCCTGTGGGCGCCTCGACCAGCGTTCGCACATAACGCTCGCGCTCGGCATCGAGCTCGGCGTCCTCCACCGCGCGGTGATGAGCCCGATCGCCTCCGCTTCCGCTGCCGGCACCCGACGGTTGGTGAGCAGCATCTCCTGGGCGCGACGCACGCCGATGAGGCGGGGCAAATGCCAGGACGTGCCGACGTCCGGGCTCAAGCCAATGTTCACATAGCCGGCAGAGAAATGCGCGGACTTCGCGGCGATGACGATATCGCCGGCGGAGGCCAAGCTGAGGCCGGCACCAGCCGCCGGGCCGTTGACCACGACGAGCAGGGGCTTCGGCATCCGCATGAAGCGGGTGACCGACATGTGGAGGACGCCGGCGACCTCACTGAAGAAGGCGGAGATGGAATCGCCCGAGCCGATGAAGGCATCGATGTCGCCGCCAGCGCAGAACAGGCGCCCCGCGCCGGTGAGCACGACGCAGCGGATGGTCTCGTCCTGGTCGCAGCGGATCGCCGCTTCAAGCAACTCCCGCGCGAGCGGCATGTCGAGGGCGTTGCCGGAAGCGGGGCGGTTTAGCGTGAGGGTGGCGACACCACCCTCAATGGACACGAGCAGCGGCTTGGTCATCGGGTTTCCTCCTTTGTAGATGGCTCGGCAGCAGCGCGTTGCGGCAGCTGGTCATCCGATGGTTGCGAACGGGGGCGGGGAGCTTGCCGGCCGGCTCACACGCGTTCGATGATTGTTGCGATGCCCTGACCGACGCCGATGCACATGGTGGCGAGGGCGTAGCGGCCACCGGTCTCCTCGAGCTGGTGGAGCGCGGTGGTGACGAGGCGGGCGCCGGACATGCCGAGGGGATGGCCGAGGGCGATGGCCCCGCCATTGGGGTTCACATGGTCGGCGTCGTCCGGCAGGCCGAGGTCGCGCAGCACCGCGAGCCCCTGCGAGGCAAACGCCTCGTTGAGCTCGATCACGTCCATGTCGGCGAGGCCGAGGCCGGTCAGGGCCAGCACCTTGCGGGTCGCCGGCGCGGGCCCCATGCCCATGATGCGCGGTGGCACGCCGGCGGTGGCCATGCCGACGATCCGGGCCCGGGGCGTGAGGCCGTGGGCGCGAGCGGCGGCCTCCGAGGCGAGGATCACGGCGCAGGCGCCGTCATTGACGCCGGAGGCATTGCCCGCGGTCACCGTGCCGTCAGGCCGCACCACGCCCTTCAGCTTCGCCAGCTGCTCCAGCGTGGTCTCGGGGCGGGGGTGCTCATCGGTATCGATGAGCTTGGGATCGCCCTTCTTCTGCGGGATGGAGACCGGCACGATCTCGCGGGCGAAGCGACCGGAGGCCTGGGCCCGGCCGGCCCGCTGCTGGCTGCGCAGGGCGAAGGCGTCCTGGTCGGCGCGCGAGACCTGGAAGTCCTGCGCCACGTTCTCCGCGGTCTCCGGCATGGAATCGACACCGTGCATCGCCTTCATGACGGCGTTCACGAAGCGCCAGCCGATGGTCGTGTCCTCGATCTTCGCGGCGCGGGAGAAGGCGCTGTCCGCCTTGCCCATGACGAAGGGCGCGCGGCTCATGCTCTCCACCCCGCCGGCGATCATCAGCCCGGTCTCGCCGGCTTTGATGGCGCGGGCGGCGGTGCCGATGGCGTCCATGCCCGAGCCGCAGAGGCGGTTGATCGTCGAGCCCGGCACCTCCACGGGCAGCTTTGCCAGCAGCGCCGCCATGCGGGCGACATTGCGGTTGTCCTCGCCGGCCTGGTTGGCGCAACCGAGGATCACGTCGTCGATGGCGCCCCAGTCCACCGACGGGTTGCGGGCCATCAGGGCCGTGATCGGCACTGCGGCGAGGTCGTCGGCCCGCACCGGGGACAGGGCGCCGCCGTAGCGCCCGACGGGTGTGCGGATGGCATCGCAGATGAAGGCTTCGGTCATGGCATCAGGCCGCAGGCGGCCCCTCCTCGACGGCCTAGAGGCCGAGATCAGTGTGCGGACGCCCCGGCGTCCAGTTCGGCATGGAGCGTGCGGCCGGCGGCGACGCGCCGGCGCAGGAACTGGGAGGCCCGGTAGCGGTCGTCGCCATAGGCCGCCTGCAGCGCCTCCAATGCGGCGAGGATGCGGGCGGGGCCCACCTGGTCGGCCCAGGCGAGCGGGCCGCGCGGATAGTTCACGCCGAACGTCATGGCCCGGTCGATGTCAGCGGGCGAGGCCACTCCCATGAGCGCCGCCTCCGCCGCCTCGTTGGCGAGCATGGCCACGGTGCGCAGCACCACGAGGCCGGGCGCGTCATCAACGGCCGACACCGTCTTGCCGATGGCCTGGAACCAGCCCAGCGGCGACCGCCGCAGCGCCGGCCGGCG
>NZ_JBNFNU010000050.1:0-16597 GCF_057364445.1 Xanthobacter sp. BG11Y11_SDJG | reverse complement strand
CCAGCGGGTGCTGCTGGTCTCGCCCCGCCGCGCCGCGCGCGGTGCTGGTGATGCTGCCCGGCGGCGCCGGGGATGTGGGGCATCCGCCCCGACGGCACGCTGGCGCACGGCGCGAATGTCCTCGTGCGCACGCGCACGCAGTTCGCGGATCAAGGCTTTGCGGTGCTGATCCCGGACGCGGCCGGCACGCGCAACCTGCGGGGCCGGCGCAGCACGCCAGCCTATGGCGACCTGGTGACGGCACTGGCGGCCTATGCGGGCAAGGAGACCGGCGCGCCGGTCGTTCCTCATCGGCACCAGCCAGGGCGCCATCGCCGCCGCCAACGGCGCGGCACGGGCGCAGCCGGGAAAGGTGGCGGGGCTGGTGCTCACCGAGGCGGTGTCCGTCCTTGGCGGCAGCCGCGAGAGCGTGTTCGACGTGGATCTCGCGGCCGTGCGGGTGCCGGTGCTCATCGTCGCCAATCGCGACGATGCCTGCCCGGTCTCCCCGCCCGCTGCGGCGCCGCAGATCGCCGCCGCCTTGACCGGCGCGCCGTCCGTGACGGTGGCGGAGGTCTCCGGCGGGCGCCCCGGCAAGCCCTGCGGCTCGCTGTCGCCGCACGGCTATCTCGGCATCGAGGGCCAGGTGGTGGGCTTGATCTCCGCCTGGATCGAGGCCCGGCTCGCCGCCGCCGCGCGGTAGCCCAGCGCGGGGCTTCCCTCCGGCGGTCAAATCCTGTATCGGATCGCCCGCGCCGCCTTGTCGGCGCACCATACGCGGGAGGCGTGTCCGGTTCGCCAGCCGGAAGTCACGCGCCGCTACCGCGATCCTCGGACAGCGCCGAACCGCGATCAGCCGTCGCGGCGGCGTGCTTTGGCGTTTCCGGCCGGCAGCCGGAACGCCGGGGAGTTCTTCCATGGCGAAGAAAATCGCAGGCTACGTCAAGCTGCAGGTGCCCGCCGGCAGCGCCAATCCGGCCCCGCCGATCGGCCCCGCGCTCGGCCAGCGCGGCCTGAACATCATGGAATTCTGCAAGGCGTTCAACGCCCAGACCGCGCAGCTCGAAAAGGGCATGCCGATCCCGGTGGTGATCACGGCCTTCCAGGACCGTTCCTTCACCTTCGAGCTGAAGACCCCGCCGGTCTCCTACTTCCTCAAGAAGGCCGCCGGCCTCGAGACGAAGAAGAAGCCCGGCTCGGGCTCGAAGACGCCCGGCAAGGGCACCTTCGTCGGCAAGGTTACGCGCGCCCAGCTCGCGGAGATCGCCGAGAAGAAGATGAAGGATCTGAACTGCGACTCCGTTGAGGCCGCCGTCCAGATGATCGAAGGCTCGGCCCGCTCCATGGGCCTCCAGGTTCAGGGGTGAGCGTCATGGCGAAGGAAGGCAAGCGCATCCGCGCCGCCCACGAGGGCATCGACCGCACCAAGCTCTACGGCCTCGACGAGGCGCTCACGCTCCTGAAGGAGCGCGCGACCGCCAAGTTCGACGAGACCATCGAGGTGGCGCTCAATCTCGGCGTCGACCCGCGCCATGCGGACCAGATGGTGCGCGGCGTGTGCAACCTGCCGAACGGCTCCGGCCGCACCGTGCGCGTGGCGGTGTTCGCCCGCGGCGCCAAGGCCGACGAGGCCAAGGCGGCGGGTGCCGACATCGTCGGCGCCGAGGACCTGCTGGAGACCATCCAGGGCGGCAAGATCGAGTTCGATCGCTGCATCGCCACCCCGGACCTGATGCCGCTGGTCGGCCGGCTCGGCAAGGTGCTCGGCCCGCGTGGCCTGATGCCGAACCCGAAGGTCGGCACCGTGACCATGGACGTGAAGGGCGCCGTCGCCGCCGCCAAGGGCGGCGCGGTGGAGTTCCGCGTCGAGAAGGCCGGCATCATCCATGGCGGCGTCGGCAAGGCCTCGTTCCCGGCCGACAAGCTGGCCGAGAACATCCGCGCTTTCGTGGACGCGGTGGTGAAGGCCAAGCCCGCCGGCGCCAAGGGCACCTATGTCCAGCGCGTGGCGGTCTCCTCCACCATGGGCCCGGGCCTCAAGATCGAGCCCGCGACGGTTCTGGGCGCCGGCGGCGCCTGAGGCACGCTTTGGAATGGCCGGGCTCGACCCGGCCATTTCCTTCCGAGCCGTTTCCAAGGGGAGAGGGGCTCGGTCCTGTTTCTGACTCTGTTTCTTCGCGGCCTGCTGGAAGCCGTCGGGTAATCCCTTGAGATGATCTCGCGCTACCGCCCGGAAATCGATGGCCTGCGCGCGCTCGCCGTGTTGCCGGTCGTGTTCTTCCATGCGGGGGTGCCGGGATTCTCGGGCGGATTCGTGGGCGTCGACGTCTTTTTCGTCATCAGCGGCCACCTGATTTCCGGCATTATCATCGATGAGCGTGCGCGGGGCGAGTTCTCGCTCGCGCGCTTTTACGAGCGGCGTGCGCGGCGCCTGTTGCCCTCGCTTCTGGCGGTGATCATCGCCACCTGCGTGTTCGCGGCCTTCATCGTCGCGCCGTTCCGGCTCGCGGAGATCGCCAAGTCCAGCATCGCCGCCCTCACGTTCACCGCGAATATCTATTTCTGGGCCGCCACCGACTATTTCGCCACCGCCGCGAAGCTCCAGCCGTTGATCCATACCTGGACGCTGGGGATCGAGGAGCAGTTCTACATCCTCTTTCCCCTGCTGGTGATCGCCCTCGCGGGCGGCTCAAGATTGAAGCTTCCGCTCGTCGTGGTGGCCCTCGCGGTGCTCTCGCTCCTCTACAGCCAGGCGCTGACGCGGTGGGACAAGGCCTCGGCCTATTACCTGCTGCAGTCGCGCGGCTGGGAGCTTCTCGCGGGCGTGCTTGTCACGCTGGCGCGATCCCGGCTGCCGCCGGTGCCGGGGAAATGGACGCCGACCGCCATGCGCCTGGTCGGCCTCCTGCTCATCGCGCTGGCGGTCGCAACCTATCACGAGGGCATGCGCCTGCCGGGGTTCGCCATGCTGGTGCCCGTGCTCGGCGCCGCGCTCGTGCTTTATCCGCCCGACCGCGACGAGCCGCTGGCCTTGGCGTTGGCGTGGCGGCCTCTGGTCGCGGTCGGCCTCATGTCCTATGCGCTCTACCTCTGGCACCAGCCTGTGCTCGCGCTTGCCCGCCTCGCCACGACCGACGATCTGTCCCCGCCCGTGACGGGCATCCTCGTCGCCGCCTGCTTCCCGCTCGCCTGGGCCACATGGCGCTTCATCGAGCAGCCGGCCCGCGACCGGCGCCGCATGCCCTTGAGGCCATTCCTCGCCGCGGTGGGATTGGCTGGCGCCGCGACCCTGGCCTTTGCCGTCCTCGTCGCGGGGACGCGCGGGCTCTCCTTCCTGGTGCAGCCGGCCTATGTGGCCGTCACCGCTCAGTTCGAGCGCGAGGCCAGCAGCCGCGCCGACGGCATCCGCACGGACGCCTGCCACCTGCGGGCCAATCGCGGCGCGCCCGAGTCGTTCCTGGCGCAGTGGAACTGCCTGGGAGAAGGGCCTGGGGCGTCCGTCCTCGTCGCCGGCGACAGCCATGCGGCGGACAAGGCGTTCGCGCTGCGCGCCGCAGGCATCGAGCCGGCCCAGGCGACGGGCGCCGGCTGCGCCGTGGTGCCGCGGCTCATGAGGCCGGAATGCCGGGCGTTCTTCGTCACGGCGCTGGAGCGCCTGAAGGGACGGCCGGGCCTGCGCGTCCTGCTCGCCCAGTCGGTCGCCGCCGGCGCGCTCACCCCTGCCGACATCGCCGCCGCCCGCGACTTCTTCGCCGCCGCCGGACATTCCGTCCTGTGGGCGTCGCCCATGCCGGCCTTTCCCCGCATCAAGGATGAGATGGCGGCGCGCGCCCAAAGCGGAGGCGATCCGTTGAGCGGGGCCTATCCTTTCGTGGCCGAGGCCGCAGAGGCAACGCACGCCGCCTTGGTCGCCAGCGCGGGGGCGGCCCATGTCTTCGACACGCAGCAGGCCTTCTGCGCCATCGGGCGGCCCCCGTGCAGTCCCTATGCGGGGGGCGACCTGCTGCTCATCGACCCGGACCATCTCTCGGGCGCGGCGGCGCGGGCCATGGGTCCCCGGCTCGCCGCCTTCGTGTTTCCACCGGGCTGGCAAGATGGGCGGCAAGATGGACTGCATGACGGTGGGCAATCCGGGCTGCACGTCGGGCGACAGGACGGGCCATAGGCGGCTTGAGCCGCGCCGCCCGCACGGAAGGGTCGCGGAAGCAAAAAATGCGCCGCGGGTCGTGACAAGCGGTGCGCGAGCCTTTATATGGGGCTGTTCTCGCGCGGCTCCGGCCCGGGTCGGGATTTTGGATTTGAGCTTCCGCCTTTGACCGGGCGGAAGGGCTGGGAGGGTTCGCCCGCCCGGCCTTATCGTCTGTCAAGCGCCTGTTTTGTCGACCCTTTGGGATCGGCAGGCGGTGCCGAAGCAGATGAAAGTCCTGTCCGAGACTGCAGGCGCCGCGGCGATTTGCCAAGGCTTAATTCTCGCCATCCGCCTCGCCCGAGGCGGCCCTTGGGGAGCCAGCATAGACGGGGAAGACCGGAATTTTTGTGCGCGTCCGCCGTGGCGGGGGCGTGGAAGATCGGTTCGAACCAGCGCCTTGCGTTCCGCTCCGGACGATCCGTCCGGCCTGGGGCCGAGGGGACAGGGCATGTGAGCGTCGCGGAATGCGGCCGGCATGCTTCAAGCGGGAGGCCCTCCCGCCAAGGCTACCCGGCCGCGGAAGCGGCAAGGCGCAACCGGCGGCATCGCCCTGATGATGCCGCCATAGGCTTAAAGAGAGCCAGACGTGGATCGAGCGGAAAAGCAAGAGCTCGTCACGACGCTTTCGGACGTGTTCAAGAACACGTCCGTCGTCGTGGTGGCCCACTATTCCGGCCTCACCGTGGCCCAGATGCAGGCGCTTCGCCGGCAGATGAAGGCCCAGGGTGCGACCGTGAAGGTGGCCAAGAACCGCCTCGCCAAGATCGCTCTGGAAGGCTCCGACGTCGCCCATGTGGCGTCCCTCCTGAAGGGACCCACCCTGATCGCCTATTCCAGCGATCCGGTGGCGGCGCCGAAGGTGGCCGTCGACTTCGCCAAGGCCAACGACAAGTTCGTGATCCTCGGCGGTGCGATGGGCACCACGCCCCTGAACGCGGACGGTGTGAAGGCGCTTGCCACCATGCCGTCCCTTGATGAACTGCGCGCCAAGCTCGTCGGCCTCATCCAGGCCCCGGCGACCAAGATCGCTCAGCTCACCACCGCGCCGGCTGCCAAGCTCGCGCGCGTGTTCGGGGCGTATGCCAAGCAGGACGAAGCGGCGTGAGGCAGCGGCCGCGCATTGCGCGGCCCGATCTCGCAAATCTCAAATTCGAACCTATCTTAAGGACAAACGAAAATGGCTGACCTGACCAAGCTCGTCGACGAGCTCAGCTCCCTGACCGTTCTCGAGGCCGCCGAGCTGGCGAAGCTCCTCGAGGAGAAGTGGGGCGTCTCCGCCGCCGCCGCCGTGGCCGTTGCCGCCGCTCCGGGCGCTGCCGCCGCTGCCGCTCCGGTGGAGGAGCAGACCGAGTTCACCGTGATGCTTGCCGCCGCCGGCGACAAGAAGATCGAGGTCATCAAGGAAGTGCGCGCCATCACCGGCCTCGGCCTCAAGGAAGCCAAGGACCTGGTCGAGGGTGCTCCGAAGCCCGTCAAGGAGGCCGTCTCCAAGGACGAGGCCGAGAAGCTCAAGGCCCAGCTCGAGAAGGCTGGCGCCAAGGTCGAGCTCAAGTGAGCATCGGGGGTCCCGGCGGTCTGCCGGGACCCTTTCCACCGCTGGCCGGAAGGCGCGGCGGCACGTGTGAGACGGTTCTCCCGGCAGCCGGCCGAGGCGAAAGCCTCGCGGCTTCCGGGAGAGCCGTCATGGTGCTGGAAGGGGATGGCGCTTCGCCCCCAACCCTTTGCGGCACCGATGGCAGATGAAGGTTCCGGAGCCGGCGCGGCGAGCCCGCCTCTCTCATGAGGCACAAGGGAGCCGGCCCGACAGGACCAGGACGGACGAGGATCGAGATGGCGCAAACGTTCACCGGTCGTAAGCGGATCCGCAAGTTCTTCGGCAAGATCAAGGAAGTGGCTGAGATGCCGAACCTCATCGAGGTTCAGAAGGCGTCCTACGACCAGTTCCTACAGATCGAGGAACCCAAGGGCGGACGCGACGACGATGGCCTCCAGGCCGTGTTCAAGTCGGTCTTCCCCATTTCGGACTTCTCCGGCGCCGCCATGCTCGAATTCGTGCGCTACGAGTTCGAGCCGCCGAAGTATGACGTGGACGAGTGCCGTCAGCGCGGCATGACGTTCGCCGCCCCGCTCAAGGTGACGCTCCGCCTCATCGTGTTCGATGTGGACCCGGATACCGGCGCCAAGTCCGTGAAGGACATCAAGGAGCAGGACGTCTATACCGGCGACATCCCGCTGATGACCATGAACGGCACGTTCATCGTCAACGGAACCGAGCGCGTCATCGTCTCGCAGATGCACCGCTCGCCGGGCGTCTTCTTCGACCACGACAAGGGCAAGACCCACTCTTCGGGCAAGCTCCTGTTCGCGGCCCGCATCATCCCCTATCGCGGCTCCTGGCTCGACATCGAGTTCGACGCCAAGGACATCGTCTATGCGCGCATCGACCGCCGCCGCAAGGTGCCGGTGACGAGCCTTTTGTTCGCGCTCGGCCTCGACAGCGAGGAGATCCTCGACACCTTCTACGAGAAGATCGCCTTCTCGCGGGCGAAGGACGGCTGGCGCATGCCGTTCGATCCCAAGCGCATGAAGGGCTACAAGGCGGTCTCCGACATGGTCGACGCCGACACCGGCGAGATCGTCGTCGAGGCCGGCAAGAAGCTCACCGTGCGCGCCGCCCGCCAGCTCGCCGAGAAGGGCCTCAAGGCCCTCAAGATCTCCGACGAGGAGATGGTCGGCCAGTACATCGCCGAGGACCTGGTGGACACCGCCACCGGCGAGATCCACGCCGAGGCCGGCGACGAGATCACCGAGAAGCTGCTTAAGACGCTGGAGGAGGCCGGGTACAACGAGATCCCGGTGCTCGACATCGACCACGTCAACACCGGCGCCTACATCCGCAACACCCTCGCCGCGGACAAGAACGTCACGCGTGAGGACGCGCTGTTCGACATCTACCGCGTGATGCGCCCGGGTGAGCCGCCGACGCTCGACAGCGCGCAGGCCATGTTCCACTCGCTGTTCTTCGATCCCGAGCGCTACGACCTCTCCGCGGTCGGCCGCGTGAAGATGAACATGCGTCTCGACCTCGACTGCCCCGACACCGTGCGGGTGCTGCGCCGCGAGGACATCCTCGCCGTCATCAAGACGCTGGTGGAGCTGCGCGACGGCAAGGGCGAGATCGACGACATCGACCATCTCGGCAACCGCCGCGTGCGCTCGGTGGGCGAGCTGATGGAGAACCAGTACCGCGTCGGTCTGCTGCGCATGGAGCGCGCCATCAAGGAGCGCATGTCGAGCGTCGACATCGACACCGTGATGCCGCAGGACCTCATCAACGCCAAGCCGGTGGCGGCGGCGGTGCGCGAGTTCTTCGGTTCGTCCCAGCTCTCGCAGTTCATGGACCAGACCAACCCGCTCTCCGAGATCACGCACAAGCGGCGTCTCTCGGCGCTCGGCCCGGGCGGCCTGACGCGCGAGCGCGCCGGCTTCGAGGTGCGCGACGTGCACCCGACGCACTACGGCCGCATCTGCCCGATCGAGACGCCGGAAGGCCCGAACATCGGCCTCATCAACTCGCTGGCCACCTTCGCCCGCGTGAACAAGTACGGCTTCATCGAGACCCCCTACCGCAAGGTGGTGGACGGCAAGGTGACCGACGAGGTCGCCTATCTCTCCGCCATGGAGGAGGGCAAGTACTACGTCGCGCAGGCCAACATCCCGCTCGACAAGGACGGCCGCTTCGAGGAGGACCTGATCGTCTGCCGCCATGCGGGCGACGTGCTCCTCGTCACGCCCGACCGCGTGGACTTCATGGACGTCTCGCCGAAGCAGCTGGTTTCGGTGGCCGCGGCGCTGATCCCGTTCCTTGAGAACGACGACGCCAACCGCGCGCTCATGGGCTCCAACATGCAGCGCCAGGCGGTGCCGCTGGTGCGCTCGCAGGCGCCGCTGGTGGGCACCGGCATGGAGGCCGTGGTCGCCCGCGACTCCGGCGCCGCCATCGCCGCCCGCCGCACCGGCGTGATCGACCAGGTGGACGCCACCCGTATCGTCATCCGCGCCACGGAAGAGGCCGACCCGTCCAAGTCCGGCGTCGACATCTACCGGCTGATGAAGTTCCAGCGCTCCAACCAGTCCACCTGCATCAACCAGCGTCCGCTGGTGCGCGTGGGCGACCAGGTGAAGAAGGGCGACATCATCGCCGACGGCCCGTCGACCGAGCTCGGCGAGCTGGCGCTCGGCCGCAACGTGCTGGTCGCCTTCATGCCGTGGAACGGCTACAACTTCGAGGACTCGATCCTGCTCTCGGAGAACATCGTCAAGGAGGACGTGTTCACCTCGATCCACATCGAGGAATTCGAGGCCATGGCCCGCGACACCAAGCTCGGGCCGGAGGAGATCACGCGCGACATTCCGAACGTCTCGGAAGAGGCGCTGAAGAACCTCGACGAGGCGGGCATCGTCTATATCGGCGCCGAGGTGCGCGCCGGCGACATCCTGGTGGGCAAGATCACCCCCAAGGGCGAGAGCCCGATGACGCCGGAAGAGAAGCTGCTGCGCGCCATCTTCGGCGAGAAGGCCGCCGACGTGCGCGACACCTCGCTGCGCCTGCCGCCCGGCGTGCAGGGCACGGTGGTCGAGGTGCGCGTGTTCAACCGCCACGGCGTCGACAAGGACGAGCGCGCGCTCGCCATCGAGCGCGAGGAGATCGAGCGCCTCGCCAAGGACCGCGACGACGAGCAGGCGATCCTCGACCGCAACGTCTACGGCCGCCTCACCGAGCTGCTCGACGGCAAGAGCGCCATCGCCGGCCCGAAGGGCTTCAAGAAGGACACCAAGGTCACGCGCGAGCTTCTGACCGAGTATCCGCGCTCGCAGTGGTGGCTGTTCGCGGTGGCGGACGACGCTCTGATGGCCGAGATCGAGGCCATCCGCGCCCAGTACGACGAATCGAAGAAGCGCCTCGAGCAGCGCTTCCTCGACAAGGTCGAGAAGCTGCAGCGCGGCGACGAGCTGCCCCCCGGCGTCATGAAGATGGTCAAGGTCTTCGTGGCGGTGAAGCGCAAGATCCAGCCCGGCGACAAGATGGCCGGCCGCCACGGCAACAAGGGCGTGGTCTCGCGCATCGTGCCGGTGGAGGACATGCCGTTCCTCGAGGACGGCACCAATGTCGACATCGTGCTGAACCCGCTGGGCGTGCCCTCGCGCATGAATGTGGGCCAGATCCTGGAGACCCATCTGGGCTGGGCCTGCGCGGGCCTCGGCCGGCAGGTGGCGCAGGCGGTGGACGCCTATTACGCCAAGCAGGACCTCAAGCCCCTGCGCTCGGCGCTGGAGACCGTCTACGGCAAGCCGGAGATCACCCAGCTCAAGGACGAGGAACTGCCCGAGCTGGGCGAGAACCTGCGCAAGGGCGTGCCGATGGCGACCCCGGTGTTCGACGGGGCGCACGAGGCGGACATCGAGAAGGAGCTGGAACGGGCGGGGCTCGACGCCTCCGGCCAGTCCACGTTGTTCGACGGGCGCACCGGCGAGCCGTTCGACCGTAAGGTGACGGTGGGCTATATCTACATGCTCAAGTTGCACCACCTGGTCGACGACAAGATCCATGCCCGCTCCATTGGCCCCTACTCGCTCGTCACCCAGCAGCCGCTGGGCGGCAAGGCGCAGTTCGGCGGCCAGCGCTTTGGCGAAATGGAGGTGTGGGCGCTGGAGGCCTATGGCGCCGCCTACACGCTGCAGGAGATGCTGACCGTGAAGTCGGACGACGTCGCCGGCCGCACCAAGGTCTACGAGGCCATCGTGCGCGGCGAGGACACCTTCGAGAGCGGCATTCCGGAGAGCTTCAACGTGCTCGTGAAGGAAATGCGCTCGCTCGGCCTCAACGTCGACCTGGAAAACACCTGACGGGCTCCGCCCCGTCCTGCCGCTCGCTGAGCGGCGAGCCCGACCGGCGCTTCGGCCGGCCGGGCATTTCGAGACAAGGCCCACTTCGTTTGGGAGCCAGCTTATGAATCAGGAAGTCCTGAACGTCTTCAATCCGACCGTTCCGGCGCCGAGCTTCAACCAGATCCGCATCTCGATCGCCAGCCCGGAGAAGATCCAGTCCTGGTCCTACGGCGAGATCAAGAAGCCCGAGACCATCAACTACCGCACGTTCAAGCCCGAGCGCGACGGCCTGTTCTGCGCGCGCATCTTCGGCCCGATCAAGGATTACGAGTGCTTGTGCGGCAAGTACAAGCGCATGAAGTACAAGGGCATCATCTGCGAGAAGTGCGGCGTCGAGGTCACGCTCTCGCGCGTGCGCCGCGAGCGCATGGGCCATATCGAACTGGCCGCGCCGGTGGCGCACATCTGGTTCCTGAAGTCGCTGCCCTCGCGCATCGGCCTCCTGCTGGACATGACGCTCAAGGACCTCGAGCGCATCCTGTACTTCGAGTATTTCGTGGTGCTGGAGCCGGGCCTTACCCCGCTCAAGTATCGCCAGCTGCTGTCCGAGGACGACTATCTGCGCGCCCAGGACGAGTATGGCGAGGACTCGTTCACCGCCATGATCGGTGCCGAGGCGATCCGCGAGCTGCTGCGCTCCATGGACCTCGAGAAGATCGCCGCCGACCTCCGGGTCGAGATCGCCGAGGCCACCACCGAGCTGAAGCCCAAGAAGCTCGCCAAGCGCCTGAAGATCGTCGAGGCGTTCCAGCAGTCCGGCAACAAGCCGGAGTGGATGATCCTCACCCACATCCCGGTGATCCCGCCGGACCTGCGCCCGCTCGTCCCCCTGGACGGCGGCCGGTTCGCGACCTCGGACCTCAACGACCTCTACCGCCGCGTCATCAACCGCAACAACCGCCTCAAGCGGCTGATCGAGCTGCGCGCGCCGGACATCATCATCCGCAACGAGAAGCGCATGCTTCAGGAGGCGGTTGACGCGCTGTTCGACAACGGCCGCCGCGGCCGCGTCATCACCGGCGCCAACAAGCGGCCCTTGAAGTCGCTCGCCGACATGCTGAAGGGCAAGCAGGGCCGGTTCCGCCAGAACCTGCTCGGCAAGCGCGTGGACTATTCCGGCCGCTCGGTGATCGTGGTGGGTCCGGAGCTGAAGCTGCACCAGTGCGGCCTGCCCAAGAAGATGGCGCTGGAGCTGTTCAAGCCCTTTATCTATTCGCGCCTCGACGCGAAGGGCCATTCGGCGACCGTCAAGCAGGCGAAGAAGCTGGTCGAGAAGGAGCGTCCCGAGGTGTGGGACATCCTCGACGAGGTGATCCGCGAGCACCCGGTGATGCTGAACCGCGCACCGACGCTCCACCGCCTCGGCATCCAGGCGTTCGAGCCGGTGCTGATCGAGGGCAAGGCGATCCAGCTGCACCCGCTGGTCTGCTCGGCCTTCAACGCCGACTTCGACGGCGACCAGATGGCCGTGCACGTCCCGCTCTCGCTGGAAGCCCAGCTGGAAGCGCGCGTGCTCATGATGTCCACCAACAACATCCTGCATCCGGCGAACGGCCAGCCGATCATCGTGCCGTCGCAGGACATCGTGCTCGGCCTCTATTACCTCTCGATCATGCGGGAGAACGAGCCGGGCGAGGGCATGATGTTCGCCACCATGAGCGAGATCGACCACGCGCTGAACGCCAAGTCGATCACGCTCGCCACCAAGATCCGCGGCCGCTATGTGGGCGTGGACGCGGACGGCAAGACCTATTCCAAGATCTACGAGACCACCCCCGGCCGCATGAAGATCGGCGAGCTTCTGCCGAAGCACCCGAAGGTTCCCTACGACGTCGTCAACAAGCTGATGACGAAGAAGGAAATCTCCAACATGATCGATACCGTCTACCGCCATTGCGGGCAGAAGGAATCGGTCATCTTCTGCGACCGCATCATGTCGCTCGGCTTCTACAACGCCTTCAAGGCGGGCATCTCCTTCGGCAAGGACGACATGGTCGTGCCGAAGAAGAAGTGGGACCTCGTGGAGGAGACCCGCGCGCTCACCAAGGAATACGAGCAGCAGTACAATGACGGCCTGATCACCCAGGGCGAGAAGTACAACAAGGTGGTCGACGCCTGGGGCAAGTGCACGGACCGCATCGCCGACGAGATGATGAAGGAAATCTCGTCCGTGAAGAAGGACCCGAAGACCGGCCGCGAGAAGCAGATCAACTCGATCTACATGATGAGCCACTCCGGAGCGCGTGGGTCGCCGGCGCAGATGAAGCAGCTCGCCGGCATGCGCGGCCTCATGGCCAAGCCGTCGGGCGAGATCATCGAGAGCCCGATCATCTCGAACTTCAAGGAAGGCCTGACCGTGATGGAGTACTTCAACTCCACTCACGGCGCGCGCAAGGGCCTCGCCGACACCGCTCTGAAGACCGCGAACTCGGGCTACCTCACCCGTCGCCTCGTGGACGTGGCGCAGGATTCCATCATCACCGAGCGCGACTGCGGCTCGGAGAACGGCATCGCCATGCGCGCCATCGTCGACGCCGGCACGGTCGTCGCCTCGCTCGCCTCGCGCGTGCTCGGCCGCACCGCGGTGGAGGATGTGGTGGAGCCGGCCACCGGCACCGTCATCGTGCCCAAGGGCCAGATGATCGAGGAGCCGCATATCGAGCGCATCACCAAGTCCGGCATCCAGGAGATCCGGATCCGCTCGGTGCTGACCTGCGAGACCCGCAACGGCGTGTGCGCCACCTGCTACGGGCGCGACCTCGCCCGCGGCACGCCCGTCAACATGGGCGAGGCGGTGGGCGTCATCGCCGCCCAGTCCATCGGCGAGCCGGGCACCCAGCTCACCATGCGCACCTTCCACATCGGCGGCGCGGCGACCCTCGCCGACTCGTCGTTCGTGGAGAGCAACTTCGAGGGCACGGTCAAGATCCGCAACCGCAACGTGGCGCGGAACTCGGACGGCGACCTCGTTGTGATGGGCCGCAACCTCGCGGTGGTGATCGTCGACCACGACGGCACCGAGCGCGCGGTGAACCGCATCCAGTACGGCGCCCGCCTCAAGGTGGACGAGGGCGACACCATCAAGCGCGGCCAGCGCATCGCCGAGTGGGACCCCTACACCCGTCCCATCCTCTCGGAGGTGGACGGCACGGTGGCGTTCGAGGACCTGGTCGAAGGCGCCTCGATGAACGAGCAGGTCGACGAATCCACCGGCATCGCCAAGCGCGTGGTGACGGATTCGCGCTCCGGCCGCGGGCCGGAGCTGCGCCCCGCCATCCTCATCAAGAGCAAGGACGGCAAGGTCATCAAGCTGCCGCGCGGCGGCGACGCCCGGTACGGCCTGCCGGTGGAGGCCATCATCTCGGTGGACCCGAACCAGCACATCAAGGCCGGCGACGCGGTGGCCCGCGTGCCCATGGAAAGCGCCAAGACCCGCGACATCACGGGCGGCCTGCCGCGCGTGGCGGAGCTGTTCGAGGCGCGGCGCCCGAAGGACGCGGCGATCATCGCCGAGATTTCCGGCACCATCCGCTTCGGCCGCGACTACAAGAACAAGCGCCGGCTGTCCATCGAGCCGACGGATGGCGGGGATCCGGTGGAGTACCTGATCCCGAAGGGCAAGCACATCCATCTCCAGGACGGCGACGTGGTGGAGAAGGGCGACTTCATCGTCGACGGCAACCCGGCGCCGCACGACATCCTGGCGATCAAGGGCGTGGAAGAACTCGCGGCCTTCCTCGTCAACGAGATCCAGGAGGTCTACCGGCTCCAGGGCGTGAACATCAATGACAAGCACATTGAGGTGATCGTCCGCAACATGCTGCAGAAGATCGAGATCGACGATTCCGGCGAGACCGACTTCCTCGACGGCGAGCAGGTGGACCGGCTGGAATTCCTCGAGGCCAACGAGAAGGCGGCCGAGGAAGGCAAGAAGGGCGCCACCGGCCATCCCGTGCTGCTCGGCATCACCAAGGCGTCGCTGCAGACCCGCTCGTTCTTCTCGGCGGCCTCCTTCCAGGAGACCACCCGCGTGCTCACCGAGGCCGCCGTCAACGGCAAGGTGGACCCGCTGGAAGGCCTCAAGGAGAACGTCATCGTCGGCCGCCTGATCCCGGCCGGCACCGGCGCGCAGATGAACAAGCTGCGCTCCATCGCCAACAGCCGCGACGACCTCATCGTCGCCACCCGCGACGAGCAGACCGAGGGCCAGCCTCTGGTCGAGGGACCCGCGCCCGTGGCGGAGTGATCCGCGGCACGCAGCGCAAGCACGAACCGGAAGGGCCGCCGCGAGGCGGCCCTTTTCCGTTTGCGGATCGCTCGCCCACGCCTAAGGGCGAGGGGGAGCGAAAACGATTTCACATTTTGCTCGCGCGGATGTGATCGCGCAACTGATGGGGTGTCCCCGTGCCTATTCGGGTAGGTCACCCGATTCATCTTTGAACGCAGCGCCTTCGGCTGCAGCCGGTCCAGCCGGAGGGAACCGCCACGGGACGGAAAATTCAGTCGACAAACCTTCGGCCGGGGATGCACGCGTCCGGCCGTTTGCTAGAATTCCTCAACGAAAAAGATCGGGCCGTCCGCAAGACAGCTGCTCGGGGAGGAATGATTGGCTCTTCATCCTGATGGCGGGACGCATCCGGCGGCACGGCCCGTCGGCCTGCGCCGCGGGGAAGCCGAAAATGTGAGTGCGGCCGCCATTCTCGTGGTGGCCTTCGCCTGCGGCATGTCCGGGCTGCTGATGGGCCTGTGCCTCGCCGTGTCGCCCCTGCGGGGCCTCTGCTTCGTCTTCGGCGCGGTGTTCGCCGGCGGCGCCGTCTGGTTCGCCCGTGACCTCATGGAGGCGCTGCGACGCTGACGGCGCAGGCGAGCGCGTTGACCAGCGCCGGAGCGCCCGGCCGACCCGCTACCGCACCTCGAACGGCAGGTTGGCCGTGGCGGCGGCACCGCGGCCGTCGCGCACATAGGCGAACACCCGGTAGCGCCCCGGCGGCAGGCCGTGGATGCGCGCGCCGGTGGCGGCAGCGTCCATCAGCGATTCCGGAAACGAGGGCGGCACCGGTTCCGGGTCACCGCCGACGCTGCGCGCCGTGGTCTCGGCCATCACCTGCCAGTCCACCCGCAGGGGGTCGCCATCGGGATCGCTGGCCGCGAGCACGGCGACCAGATCGGTGCCCGCCGGCGTGCTGTGCGCCCCTGCGAGGCGGAAGGCGAGCACGCGGGGCGCGCGATTGCCCGCTGCGCCGGGCACCTTGCCGCCCCAGGCGTCGGCCATCGCCTCCACCGGCTCGGTCCAGTCTCCGGCTGGGGTCAGGAGCGAGTACCAGGTGGGCGTCACCTCCTGCTTCTGGCCCCACAGAAAGGGCAGGGCGCCGACGCCCGCGTGCTCCGCCGCCGCGAGGTAGCGCCGCACGCGGTCCGCCTTCTGGGTGGAGCTGGGCTCGACCCGGGCGCCCCAGGGGGTGGCGGGCGCATCCCAATGGCCCAGCGCGCCCATCTCGGTGAGGAGGATGGGGCCGCGCCAGCCCTGGCTCCGGGCGCGGGCCGGCGCGGAGAGCGCGCCGTCGCCATAGGTGTTGATGCCAAGCACGTCGATGGCGGGCGCGAGCCGCATCAGATCGGCGACCTTGCTGCCGCCGACCTCGGCGACCACCGCCAGGGTCGGATGCTGGCCGTCCAGCGTCTTCACCAGCCGCGCCGCCTCGCCGACCGCTGCGAAGGCCGCGAGCGCGCTCTCCGCGTCGGCCTCCACCTCGACCTCGTTGCCGATGCCCCACATCAGCAGCGCCGGATGGCTGCGATAGCGCTCCACCATGCGCCGCAGCGCGGCGAGCTGCGCCTCCACCGCCGTGCGGTTGCCATAGTCGAAGCCGAGCCGCGGATGGCCCATCCAGAAGCCGACGATCACCTTGAGGCCGTTGCGCTGGGCCGCGTCCAGCGTCTCGCCGGGGTCCTCGCCATAGGTGCGCACCACATTGCGCCGAGACCCCTGAGGTCGGCGAACCGCGTCTGGCCGCTGGCGCCGCGCGGCAGGAAGGCGCGTCCGTCCACCAGAATGTCGCGGCCCTGGACGGCGACCTGGGACGCGCCGGCGGGCACCGGTGCGAGGGCAAGAGGGGCGATGAGGAGCAGGGCGGCGAGGCTGAGGCGGAAGGCTGGCACGGCAGGGGACCTGGAGCGAGCGGGGATTGGGGCGAGGACGCGCAGGCGCCGTATGATGCGTCGCACCATGATGGGCGCAAGACAAGGGCGGCAGCATGAACTTATGCTTGGCGCGCCCACCTTGGAAAAGGCGGCATGGCGCGCATCCCGCGGGAGGCGCCCGCCGCCGCGCCGGCGGAGGCGGGCAGGCCGGGTGGCGAGTCACCTTGCGCTCGGCCTTGGGATCGATGGCGGGGTGCAGCAGCTGGTCGAGGGCGGCGGGATCCACCCGGCCGACCGCTTCCTGCTCGCTGATGAGGCCCTCGCGCGCCAGCGTCAACG